>NZ_CP085636.1:5126666-5430833 GCF_027571385.1 Shewanella sp. MTB7
ATCACTGTTGCCGCTCAGTTTTAGGCCTTGTTCGGTGGCTAACACCACTCGGGCGGCGCTGGATATCATTAAGAACACCTGATAATCAGCAACTAATAAACACTCAAGTAACTTAAGCCCATAAGGAGCGCCAGAAGCGCCAGTCCAAGCTAAGCTAATGGATTTAGTTTTTTTTGGGTAATTCATAAAATCTCATCAAATATCAAAAAATAGTTTCAAGCTATAAGTACTGAGCTTTAAGCCAAATCTGAAAAAGCGGCGAGTCACGAGTTCAAGATTGAACTAAGACAGCAGCAACAAAAACAAGACCGTCATACTCAACTTTACTGTTACTAATGAGTGGCATCTAGCTCTCATCTTGATTGCTCGTAACTCGTGTCATATCGCTTATAACTCGTAACTGCTCTTAACTCTTAGCGTTTAACTGCTTCAATAGCTTCTGATGCAAACCGCCGAAACCACCATTACTCATTACAATAATGGTATCACCGCACTGAGCTTTACCCACTACCGCGTCAATGATCTCATCGATGTCATATAGCACATTAACCGGCAATGTTGCTTTTTTCATCGCTGCGGCCAAATCCCAATCTATATTATCTGCTTGATAAAGGTATGCTTCATTAGCAAGGGACATAGAACCCGCTAAGGTATCTTTATGGACACCACTCTTCATGGTATTTGAGCGCGGCTCCAGAATAATCGTTATTTTAGCTTCACCGACTTTAGCTCGAGTGCCCTGTAACGTCGTAGCTATGGCCGTCGGATGATGGGCAAAATCATCATAAACGTCAATCCCATTCACAGTGCCAATAAGCTCCATTCGACGCTTAGGCGACTGAAAGTTAACTAATGCTTCTATAGCTGATTGTGGTTTTACGCCGACATGGCGTGCAGCAGCAATCGCCATTGTGGCATTCTCAACATTATGCTGGCCGATCAAGCTCCAATCTAGGATCCCCTGAGATTTACCCTCGAAAAACAACTCAAATTGATGACCATCATCGGCAATCAGGCGCGTTGCCCAATCTCCTTGAACTGCATTTGGCTGAGATTGAAATTGGGTATTAAGTTCAGTATTAGAGTGAGAATAAGTCTCCTGTTCACTCCAACATCCCATCTCAATCACCTCAGCAACGACTTTACTCTGCCTAGGCCAGATGATTTTCCCTTCGCTCGGCACGGTACGGATAACGTGATTAAACTGACGCTGAATCGCTTTTAAATCATCGAAGATATCCGCATGATCAAACTCTAGATTATTGATAACTAAGGTGCGAGGCTGATAATGAACAAACTTAGAGCGCTTATCAAAAAAAGCACTGTCGTATTCGTCTGCTTCCACCACGAAAAAGGACGAGTTGCCCAAACGGGCCGATACCCCGAAGTTTTGTGGCACACCGCCAATCAAAAATCCAGGCTCATAACCACAATCCTCTAATATCCACGCTAACATGCTTGCCGTTGACGTCTTGCCATGGGTGCCGGAAACAGCCAATACCCAACGATCTTTGAGAATCTGCTCCGCCAAAAATTGTGGGCCGGAAGTGTATCTAATACCACGATTTAGCACTGCTTCGACACATGGATTACCACGGCTCATGGCATTACCTATGACCACTAAATCAGGGCCATCATCTTCATTTTTGCCAAGTTGACTAGGATCAAAGCCTTGGATCAATTCGATACCTTGTTCTTCAAGCTGAGTGCTCATCGGTGGATAAACATTAGCGTCGCTACCGGTAACCTTATGCCCTTGTGATCGAGCCAAGAGTGCGAGGCCCCCCATAAAGGTGCCACAAATACCAAGAATATGTACATGCATCGGGTAAGTACTCTGATGAGGAATAATCTGAAGGGTATTCTAACGGCATGGAAGTCCAATGTCAGTTATCTATGGTTTAAATAACCTTAATTCTGGATAAGCCATGATCTGTTACCTAGGGACTGGTTTAATTAACAGCCTTCGGTGTCTATAAAAAAACTTTCTGTAGTACCAGTGTGATTATAACTGGCGTAGCATTTATCTGCGATGAGCGTCCCAGTGCCATAACCTATGCGAGAATTACCATTATCTTCATAAACACTAAGGTCACCATAGGAAACAAAACGATTAGTATTGGTTTTAGTTTCAGACACAGCCCCTGATAGACCAAAAAAGGTTTCTAAGAAGTACATATTAGGATTGGTTGCTTCACTTTTGTTTTCAGGATAGCCACGCCAAAACTCATAATTCCCATAATCAGTTTCAATCGTAACTTGATCTCCTAGCTGTCCTTTTATTTGCGCTTGAAGATGCAATAACGTTGTCATTGACTTCATGTCACCTAAAAAACTCTTAACAGCACTCACTTTTGCATCTTGGCTTAAGTTAATAAATTTGGGAGCTGCAACGACAGCTAAAACCCCCAAAATGATAATAACAACCACCAACTCAATCAAGGTGAATCCACTGGGTTTACCTGAGAATTTAGACGAATACATCAAAAAACCAAACCAATAATTATTTTAACCTATTAAATCCACCTTTAACATCAAAGTCAATTTCATTCACATTCGACTGCGGATCAATTAACAATCATCAGTGACTAGCTCATAGATGACGCTACCACCAGCAACACCGGGATAGTACACAGATAAAAAACATTGAGTTGCAGCTGAGGCTGGATTATCGGTAAAAGAGATTAAGAAATGAGGCAATGTTGGACCGGTGCCACCATAGTGCTTACTAATTGTCAGTTCATCATCTAATCCAGCATACTCCTTAGCCGAAACAACGAATTTTATTAAACCGTAATAACCAATTAAATCCGCTGTACCATCGTTATCCATATCGATATTCGCTGATGAAGCATCTACTAACTCTTGACCTTGTATAACAGCTTTACTGTAACTGAAACTATTTGCTGTTGATAACGCTCCTTTAGCTCCCTCTAGAGCAGCCACCTTTGCGTCTTTATTTATAGAGATAAATTTAGGCGCTGCAACAACAGCTAAAACGCCCAAAATGATAATAACGACCACTAACTCGATTAATGTAAATCCATTGTGATGACGGAACAATCTCGCTCCTCCTACCTAAAATAATCGCGATAGTCAATATTAAAATAGCGATTAAAAATAATCACTATTTATCAATACTACAATATTTACTCTTAGATAGTAATAGAAAAGGAAGCTGTTATTTAGGCAGAGACAAAGGACGAAATTTTAGGGTGGAACTTTCATTAATCATCTTTATACAACTCTTGAATCGCTTTAATCTCCGAGGTGCTGGCAACAAAAACATCAACTAGATCAGGATCAAAGTGAATGCCAGATTGCTCCTTAATATAAGCCATAGAATCATCAAGGGTCCAAGCCTCCTTGTAAGGTCGTGAGGTCGTTAGCGCATCAAATACATCGGCAATACACATATTCTGCCTTCAATGGGAATTGCTTGTCCCTTAAGTCCTTTACTGTACCCCGAACCATCCCACTTTTCGTGATGATGAATAGCAATCGATCTTGCCATCTGAATCATCATAGAGGGATGCTCATCAAATAATTGCCTCACACTATCAACATGTTTTTTCATTAGAGAAAATTCATCATCATTAAGCTTACCAGGCTTTGTTAAAATATCTGAAGCGATCATGATTTTACCTATGTCATGCATTGGTGCCGCTTTCTCTATCATAAAGGCAACTTGTTCGTTTAAACCCAGTTTACGCGCTAAAAGGCCAGAGTACTTACCTACTCTAAGAATATGCTTACCTGTGGTTTCATCATGTAACTCAGCAACTATCGCCAGTTTATTAATCAGGAACTCTGTAGCTTGTTCCAGTTCTAACGTACGCAACTGCACTCGCTTCTCGAGCTCATCATTCAAGCGAGATTGTAGTCGATGCGCTTTGATAATGTTGAGCTGGTTCACCACTCGCAGCTTAAGTTCATACTCATTAAACGGTTTGCTTATAAAATCATTTGCGCCACCTTTTAATGCCTTAATATGTGATTTTTGATCGCTAAGACCGCTGACAACGATAACTGGCAACGCCTCTGAGCTATAGTCAGTCCGAATCAGATCCAGCACTTGATAACCACTAAGGTATGGCATTTCCAAGTCAAGGATCACCAACATTACATTCAAGTTCAGCCATCACCTTACGAGGATCGGTGACACTAGTAATGCTTAAATCCATATCAATTGTTTTAAGTATCTCATTCATAACAAGAACATTAGTGACGGAATCATCACAAATAAGAACTGTCACCTTACCTAACTCACCAGCATTTACACTCATGTTGCAATTCCCTATCAACGTACACAAGACAGATTGATAGCTTAAGAAACTATTAGTCCTATTTTAAATAGTCCTATTTTAAAAGTAGCGTCACTCCTAAGACATAACAAACTTATGCTTGATAAATCTTGTATCTTAATCTTACAAACTCTGCTTCTTACTCTGATGCATCTTAAACTCTACTGTTTCAATCAATTTCTCGGCATCGACTTCAGAGATCATGCCATCGTGAGTGAGATTCTGGATCATTTTACGCTCAGTATTAAGTAGTATCCTTAAGGCAAGATAAGACTCCACACGCTCGACCAAATGCGGTGATTGCTCTTTAAAATCGATTAATGTTTTTTTGGCGAACTGATTAACCAACTCAACTTGACCTAATGCAAATTCAAGCTGTTCCGGTTCTAATGACAGACTCGGCGCCAGCTCTTTTATATACTCACTCGCTTCAAATAAACCTCTTGCTGTCTCGAACATAATCACGTGTTGTCGATAGCTTGCAGCCCTCGCATAGGTACCAATAACAGGCACTGTACTGCATCTAACCGACCACTCAGGAATCATCCAATGCTTGATTATTGAAGTTCTCGGCCAGATCTGGGGCGTCCCATCTAAGGCTTTCTCGATTGCTGCAACTAAAATGTGGGTGGCATTTTGACTCAAAAGTCCCTTGGAAAATTGATTCCAATAAAACTGGCGTTCAGATTCCAATAACTTTCGCAGATATTCGACTTGAGTATCAATCTTCTCCTCCTCCACAAAATCCTTACCTACAGAGACGATATTCTTATCCACAAGAGGCCAGTTCACAGATTTCAGATACTCATCCTTCTGCAACTGCCCCCTCACTTTAACCATCTCATTAGATATTTTATGTTGTACCTTAGCAAAGGTCTGCTGCTTAGCTTTAGGCAGTTTATCTAGCCCCAATTTAGCCATCACGAAACGCATGGAGCTACCATTGACCACTATGGTTAACACCACAATTCCTGCTGTTAGAAAAAGCACCTGATCCCTAAGTTGAATATCCAAAGCCTCATTGGTCGCCACAATCAGGGCTAACGCCAGAGAAACAGCCCCACGTAAACCTCCCCATATCAAGACGATAGATTTTTCCTTAGTCAAGCCCACGCCTATTCTGGCAAGAATGGGCATCAAACCTAAAATCACGCTCGCTCTTATAATCAGTATTCCTAAAAAAATAACGGCGAGGTATTCCCAGTTAGCCAGATCCGCCAAGCCTAATCTCGTTGACACCACTAGTCCCACCAAAATAAAAATAAGCGTATTAAACAAAAATGAGAGGGTATGCCAGAAATGATGCAGATGTTCCATTACCTCTGGTGAGAATCGCGTTCGACCAGGACCGGCATAAATAAGCGCTAAGGTCACGACACTCACTACACCTGATGCGTGAAAAATATGCTCACTAACATAGAAAACCAAATAGGGTAAAACTAAGGTCAGCGCGATTTCAATCATGCTGTCATTAAACAATGAACCAATAAATGCTAGGCTAATCACGGCAACCAGAGCACCGATTATCCCCCCGATAGCAACAACACGGACAAACTCAATGATCACCTCGCTAGCCTTAAACTCTGGCTGAACTTGAGTCGCTAAAGAGAGAAACAGGGTAAAAAGAACGATAGCCGTACCGTCATTGAGCAAAGACTCTCCCTCAATCAAGGTTTGTAATCTAGCCCTAGAACACATCTCTTTTAACAGAGAGACGACAGCGACAGGATCCGTGGCACTGACAATGGCACCAAACATCAATGCTGCACCTATCGACCAGTTCCATGGCAGGACAGTTAGGCTCAATAATGCAGTAATTAAGGTACAGATCACCATGCCAGGAATAGCCAACACGGCAATTTGTGAAAACATGCGTTTAAAGAGATGAACTTCGAGTGAGAATGCTGACTCAAATACTAACGCAGGAAGAAAAATAAACATGATAAGATTCGCATCTAGCTGACTGGCAAGCACAAATGATTGCTTAAGCTCGTTGATCACAGGAGTTTGAGTCTCAAAACTTAAAGACCCACCAATCAACATTCCCAAAGTTAACAGGGCTACCGAATAAGGAATAGCAGTATTTTTCAATAGTCTGCGCAACATGATGCCCAGTAATATCGCAACGACAAAAAAAACCAATAACAGCAGGGTTGTCTGCATAACATAACCTCATACTTCAACCACACTATTAAAAATAGTCGTTAATCCACAATTATCCAATTGAAGCTAGAACTGAATGATACCCATCAGGTTTTATATAAAAATCTTAACCCTTTTTCAATTCTGCACCGTTTGTACCCATATCAAACGATCTGATAGAGTCATCAAGCACAGAAAAGCTGCTCTAATCATTAACCCCTTTTTAATCAAGTTTTGGAGTTGTTATGAAATATTCACTTTTACAAAGCATACTGGCAAGCACGTTCATTAGCGCGAGTTTATTTGCTGCACCTGCTTTACAAGCCAACGAAGCAGATTTCCCACACCTTGAAACTGTGGGAGTAAGCCAGTTAATTGTCGCGGCAGACATGGCAGAGATCAACGTCGAAGTCACCATCAAAGATAAAACGGCTAAAGGGGCTAAAGCGCTTTCAGATAAGGCGGTTGCCAAGTTTATCGAACGCCTGAAAGCTGCTGGAATAGCCCAGACAGATATACAAAGTGCTAATTTGAATCTCCAGCCTCAATATCACTACCAAAAAGATAAGCCTGCCGAGCTCACTGGCTACAACGCTAGCAGGCAAATTACCGTCACAGTAAAAGAGCTATCACGCCTTAACAATATCTTAGATTCAGCACTGGAAGAGGGGATCAATCGCATCAATAATATTGCCCTTAAAACCAGTAAAGAGAGTGAGTATATTGCTAAAGCACGACAAGCCGCCATTATCGACGCCCAAAGCAAAGCCAAGTCTCTGGCCCAAGGTTTCGGTGTAAAAATCGATAGTGTATGGGACATACGTTACTTCGCACAACATCCTGTCCAGCCTGTCATGCTAAGAATGAATGCAGCAAGTTCAAGTTTTGACGCCGCTGAAACTTATCAACAAGGGCAAGTCACCTTTACGGACAGAATAGAAGTCGTGTTCAAATTGAAGAATTAAACTTTCAGCTTGGTAGAGTAAAACCACTTTTGAATCGCTAAATAGTAAAAAGCCTGCGCAAATGCGCAGGCTTTTAGGGTAATCAAAACAGAGCTCAACATACAGCCCTTTAGCGACTTCTATTTAAAGAAAGTCACCGAATTTTGTCCCTTCACGCCATTCAACACCACAAACTCACCTTTGGCTAAAGTCAGGCCTTGAGCATTAGTAACATCACTAAAGCTGTATGCCGCTTCAATGCGATTACTGCGGGTAGACATCACTAAAATCTGCTCCGCACTTTGGCTTAACAAATAGGCCTTATCTTGCTCAATAACCAGACCTGTCACCATAGGGTATTTGTCAGCAGCATTAAGGATCTTAGCTTCGCTGTTCAACTCAAAATCTTGGTTACTGAAACGAGACACAACAAAGTTGTTGCGCACCTTAGCTGGTAGGGTAATTGTAACATACTCTTGAGTCACCGCATCCCAACCTAAACCACCAATGTAGTTGTACTTAGCTCGAACGGTAGAGAATCGACTACGTTTAAGCTCCTTCACACCATCAGTGCCATCCATGAACAACCAGTAACTATCAGCAATTTTAGCCAATGGATCGTACTCAAGACGCACATAGCTCTTATGATCAGCCGTCACTACCACGCTGTTATCACCGTCGAAAACCACGCCTGTAAGATTAGATACCTCAACTGAAAAAGCACCATCTATCATCACTGAAGCCAACACCTTACTTAGCTTACCATTGAGGAAATGAACCCAGTTATCACTCGTCACAACCGCATAAATATCACTATTTGGGCTGTAACTGATCCCCGTTGCTAGACCCGTGATCTCAACAGGTAACATCTGGGTTCCCACTAAGGTCAAATTCACATCATTGACTATGTCACTTCCTTCAACCACTGGCATATTGCCAAAGTCTGGACGCTCAATAGCGAAACTGCCACGGGCTGATAACGAAGAGAGCTTAGGCCAATTAGCCGTAGACCAAACAACCTTATCATTGTCGAAAGTCATACGGTACGGGTTACTCTGACCGATGAATGGGAAAGGTCCTGTCTGGCTAAATGCCTGCACGATATTGAAACCAATCACGACTAAGAACACCATCACAGTCGATTTGTTTAGCATCGTCCAACTGTTCTTATCCTCTTTCTCACTTAACTTATCACCCTGCAGCATCAGTAATACTGCTGCGAATAACAGGATAACCAGGAAAACAACCATCACCCACACATAAGTGTGCACGCCAAAAATAGCCGGACCAAAGCCTTGACCAATATCTTTTAATATATGGTTAGAGCTATGACGGTACCCAGCCCAAAGGCCATAAACAGAGGCAAATATTAGCGCCCCAAGGTACTTAGGCTTAAGTCCATAACGGGTTATGAATATTGCAATCAGTGCCACTAATACCATGGCAGTGCGCTCTTGCCAGCACAGAATGCAAGGGGTATCACCTAAGCCATAGCCTAAAATGATACACGCTATCCCAACAGGTAAGGCAATCAATGCCATAGCAGCAAGAGATACGATTTGGTTTACTGTCGATTCTTTCATTTTCATGCTCTTATAGATTCCCTGCTGGTACTAACATGCCCCAAGTGGCAATAATCCAAATGAGAATACTCATACCAATGCTGGCGCATAAACAAATATCAGCCATGCCCTGTTTATGAGGTTTAAATGCCACTAGGTAAGCAGTAAAGAAGATGAGACAGAAGAGTAAAAATTCCATAGTTTGATCCAAGTTATAAAAAATAAACGCGTCTTAGCGGTTTTATGACCGTTCAATTCAGATACCGATCTAAAGTCAGTGGTAAGCAACCAAAAAACGCTTCCTCTAACCCTGTTCCCCAACGAAGATCTTTGATGGTATGAATTCAAACGGACTCATGATGAATATTGCCAGCGACTCAAGTTCACTGATCAATTTCACGGTGTAAAATAACAAGTTACATTAGGGATAGATGCGATATAACGCATAGAAGTACCTCTAAAATTAAGACAACTCTTATATTTGGGAGTTACGTTTGACTGCATGACATTTTGTGACGATACCTATTTTTAGGTATATTAGAAATGTGAGCTAAACTTGGTTGCTATCGAGTCATTACATGGTCCACAAATAGGTAACACGGCACGACAGAAAAATGACTTACTGAAGAAAGGGACTTAAAGATAAAACAAAGGGAATGATAGCGTCACTCCCTTCAATAAAACGAAAACAAACTTGAATTAAGGTTAGTTAGGCCATAACCAAGCGGCGCCTCTTACTCCAGATGAACTGCCAAATCGATTTTTCACCACTGGCGTCATACACTCGCCGCCAAGTACATATTGTGACAACAGCTCAGGTAATCTTGAATAGATAGCGTCCACATTAGACATGCCGCCCCCTAATACTATGATGTCGGGATCCAGTACATTGATGACATGGGCTAAAGATCTCGCTAACCTGTCCATATAGCAATCAAAAGCCAGCATGGCAGAAGCATTTCCAGCTTTGACCAACGCCATGATCTCACTACCAGATGTGACTGTTTTGCCCTTATGCACTTGATGATAATCGCGCATAAATCCGGTTCCAGAGATAAACGTCTCGATGCAATTCTTATAGCCACAAAAGCAATCGGTAGTGTTATATTCATCAATCTTTAACCAAGGTAACGGATTATGGCCCCACTCACCACTGAGACCATTACAGCCCTGATGAACCTTACCACTCACGGCTAATCCCCCACCACACCCTGTGCCTATGATCACCCCAAACACTAAGCCTTTTCCTGCACCAGCTCCGTCAACAGCCTCAGAAACAGCAAAACAGTTAGCATCATTGGCGACTTTCACTTCACGGTTTAAGCGCTTACCTAAATCTATGTCTAATGCATGCCCGTTGATCCAAGTGGCATTAGCATTTTTCACCAAGCCCGTTTGCGGTGACAAAATGCCAGGGATCCCCACTCCGACGCTTGCCTGTTGCCCTAGCTTAGCTTCCACCTCTTCCACTAAGCTAACTATGCCGTCCAAAGTTGATTCATACCTACGTGGTGTCGGAATGCGCTTTCTAAATAACTCCTCACCCCGATCCCCTAAACACACCACTTCAATCTTAGTGCCGCCTAAATCAACTCCAATCCGTAGCATCTATCTAGTCCCGTTTATTTATCAAAAAAATATGTGTAAAGAACACCACCTCTAACCAACATGAGTTAACTCACATTACTTACAGGAGGTGCTCTGTTTATCAAAATGAGTTCTCTTATAAAGAACTCGTGGTAACAACAGCGTCATCAAGCTCTGAATATAAGTCTTTAGCCACCATAACTAAGCTTAATACTATACCGACTCAATTTCTCATGACTTACGTTGAAGTTTTGATCGAGAATAGTGAGCAGACCATTCACATCGCCAGTTTTAAACATGCCTGCCACTTTGATTTTTTTAAGATCCTCATCATCCGCCAGCTCAAAATGAATATCGGTATAACGGCTAATCTCCTCCATCGCCTCTTCAAGTGATTCGCCTCTGAATATCAAATTTCCGGTACGCCACGAGAGTTTAGTGGCAATCTCACCTGGGGTGACTTTCGATGCAACTTGAGGCAAAGGCTCTTTATTGTTGAGCATCACTCGCTGATCTTTTGCCACGGTCAATGCCGAACTGGTCACCTGAGGTCGTGACTCTTTACTCTCTTTCAGGAATGCTGCCGCACTCTTTTTCACTACCAGCACCTTGCCATCGGTCACTATCAATTCAACACTGCCAGGACGCACATCGACATTAAATGCGGTGCCCACAGCTCGAATAACTTTACCACCCGCGAGCACACTTAAGGGACGAGATGTGTCATGGGCAACCTCAATATTTATCTCCCCTCGCTGCAGCTCAATAATTCGTTCATTAACTGTATATCTCACCTGCACAAAGCTGTTGGTGTTTAACACTAAAATACTGTTATCAGGCAGGTTAATCGTATTGCTTTCACCGACTGCAGTTTGATAGCTGCTCTGCATCGCAATCAAACTCGAGGGCTGGCCATTAGGTTCAATCTCTTGGGTGAACAGATAAATACCAATACTTAAAAAAAGTAAAATAGACGCGGCGATAGCGCCCATCCACACCGGCAACCGTTTATTGGTCGGCTTAGTTTTAGGAAAGATATCTGACAGTCGTCCAAGCTCATCCATCTTGTCCCACATTTGGGCAATTTCGAATAACACTTTTAGGTTTTCAACATCACTGTGCAACCAAGTCGCTAACGCTAAACGTTCCTCATCAGTCAGCTCACGATCCATCTTGGCAATCCACTCACTGGCACGATCTAATCGTAGATCCTCAGCATTGGCGTCAGCATTTAATTGATGAATGTTACTCATGGCCACCTCCGCACTTGCCAGATGTGGGCACCACGTTCGCTTGAGTCTTGCTATTCTGGGTTTGTCGCATAAATACCGTACACCGTTTAATACCTTGAGAGATGTGCTTCTCAACTGTGCTTTCACTCAATCCTAGCTCACTAGCTATCTCTCGCTGAGAATAGCCATATACCTTTTTTAACACAAACACCTTGCGGCACTGCAGAGGCAGTAACCTAACCGCTTCGCAGAAGTGATCAAACTCAAGGCTAGTGATCGCATTGTCGTACACCTCATCATGTCTGTCACAAAGCGCCTTTTCAAACTCATGCCAATCTTCAACCCTATCTACCAGCCTGACACTGGCTCGTTTTTGATGATCTAACGCTAAATTCCGCGCCATCTTGAACATAAAGGACTTGGCAGAGTTAATGCTCTCTTTGTTCTCCACCTGGCATAAACGTACATAGGTTTCCTGCACGATATCCTCTATCTCATGGGGAGGAACAATCCGGGAAACCACCCGAGCAATCCCCTCTCTCGAGGCAAGGTAGGTCTTGTATATCAAGCTATCTTTTAACATATTGTCTTATCTATACCAGCCAATGACACTATCCAATCCTATTAAGACGAATCAGCTTCAAAAATCCGCCATAAGGTTGATTTTACAATTAGTCAAAGATGACCAACACCATCACCAAGCCGCACCATAAACTAGAATAAGGCTTTTACACCAAGCATACAACTGGATAACCTAGCAATAATAGCTATATTAAAAACAATAAAACTAAAACACCAATATGTTGTTTTAATAGAGCTTTAAATTGCTAACAATAAAAATATACACTTTGCACAATAGATGCATTGACAAAAAAAGCAGCGAAAAGCGAGCAGGTGGTTACACAAATGTTGCACAAAAATATAAAAATAATTAATTTTTTATGGAGGAAAAATTTCTATCAATCGTCTTCCTTTGGTGCATGGCGAAAAACCATACACATGAGGGACCGAAAACGGGTTCGGCAGCTCTTTTTTTTCTGTTTAGTCTCAGGTTTCACGCCAGGACTCATCGCTAAAGAAGCCATCGACAGTGTCGTTTTCGATATCCCCCAACAAAGGGCCTATTTGTCACTCATCTATCTGGCTGAGCAGGCGGACATCACCTTGCTCTTTTCATTTGAAAAGGTAGAGGGGATCGATGCAAATGCGATACATGGTCAATACGGAACCATGAAAGCCTTGGAGCTTATGCTCGAAAACACTGGGCTTGTTGCACAGATGAACGACAGTGGGCAGATCTCAATCTTATATAATAAAAATCATAAGAGACAAGACGATATGACCACCTACAACAAAAATAAAGTAGCCAGTGCAGTGCTCGCCGCAATGGGAACATTAGCCACATCACAACTATTAGCCGCAGACGTCGAAACCACAGCCGAACCTGCAATAGAAGTGATTGAAGTGACGGGGATCCGCGGATCCTTAAGTCGCTCCATGGATGTAAAACGCAGCGCCGAAGGGGTTGTCGATTCGATCTCCTCTGAAGATATCGGTAAGTTCCCTGACACCAACTTAGCCGAGTCGCTACAGCGTATTACTGGCGTTTCCATCGATCGCTCTGGGGGAGAGGGCCAATCGATCACCGTCAGAGGATTTGGCCCACAATTTAATACTGTGTTGGTCAATGGCCGCCAGATAGCCAGCGAGAGTGATACTCGCGGCTTTAGCTTCGACACCATCGCCGCCGAACTCGTGAGTAGCTTAGACGTATACAAGACCTCATCGGCCACCATGCAATCTGGCGGTATCGGCTCAACCATCAATATCAATACCGCAAAGCCTTTTGCCATCAATGGCTTTAAAGCTGTCGGTAGCGTCAAGGGGATCTATGATGAGAATAGTGAAGAGACCACTCCACAGTTTTCAGGCTTAATCAGTAACACCTTTTTAGATGACTCATTTGGCGTACTGCTAGGTGTTTCACATCAAGAGCGAAAGACACGCCTCAATCAAGCACAGATCGATGGCTGGTTAGAAAATGTCGGTATCCCAAACCCTAAAACTGAGTCCGGTGAGGACTACACAGGCAATATCTTCTCTGCCCGCAACTATGACCACAAAGTGACGTTCGAAGAGCGCAAGCGAACCAATGCCAACTTAGTGCTGCAGTACGCCCCCACTGACAACTTAGTGATCACCGCCGATGCACTCTACTCTGATTTCGATGTCGAAACCAACGCCACCTCTTACGGCCACTGGTTTACTGCGCCTAACGTAATAGGTGTTGATGGCGGCAGCCCGATTGTCGACGCTAATGGCACTGTGGTCGATATGTACCAAGAAGTGGGTCTAGCAACGGATTTCCATGCTAAAAAATTCGATCGTATTACCGATTCACAATCTTTTGGCATCAATGCCAATTGGGATGTGAACGACAACCTCAATATGAGTTTCGATTACAGTCATTCAGAGGCGAGTCGAGAAGCCAACAATGGTCGTGGCAACCAGTTATCACTCATAGGTTATGCCAACCGAGTTCGCTTTCAGGTGAACGACAATGTTCTGCCTAACGCCTCACTGTTTGAAAGTGCCAACCCCAATATCTACAGTGGTCAACAAGAGCTCGATGGCACAGCTTACGACCCATCTGTTACCCCCGCTGGCGTACAAGATTACCTAAGTACAGACAATAGTCGTGCCCATGTGATGCTACGTCGTGGTTGGGAAGTCAACGATGAACTAGACCAATTTAGATGGGACAATACTTGGCTTGCCGATGGTGATTCAGGCTTTAGTGCCGCACGATTTGGCTTGATGTACTCAACCGAAACTAAAAGCCTGAATCGCTGGGACAACGAAGGCCAAGGACTGCATTGCGCTTATTGTGGTTATCCGGACAGCCCAGTGATCAGCCCTGAATCACAATATATTTTTGATGCAGGCAGTGATTTCCTTAGCGGCGTCAGTGGTAGCGGCCAAATGCCAACATCCTGGCTTGCCCATGATGGTGAAGCTAACTTTGCCTTTTTGGAACAGTACTACGCCAGCACTCACAGCGACAGTATCAGCTTCGATGCAGTACTGCGTGATAAGTCCTACAGCGTTCAGGAAGATATTTATGCCGCCTACTTCGAAGTGGATTTTGAAGGTGAAGTCGCCGGCATGGTGATTTCGAGTAGTGCAGGCGTAAGGTATGAAACCACAGACACAGATGTTAAGGGCCGTGATAAACCGATATCTCAGCTCAATATTCTCGATAAAACCGAGATGCTCCCCGCCTACGGCACCGTTGCTGCCATCAGTCAGGCCAACAGCTATGATGCAATTTTACCGAGCTTTACGGTTAAATTAGAGATTACCGACGATCTGATCGCGCGATTAGCGGCATCGAAAACCATGACCCGTCCGACGTTAAACAGCATGTCGCCCATCACAGTAATCAACACCACCCGCCCTGGTGGCGATCTCACCTCCAACCAAGGTAATCCAAGGCTAAAGCCTTTCAGTTCAGAGAATTTAGATCTCTCTCTTGAGTGGTATTACGGCGAGGTCAGCTATGTCTCGGCGGGCTATTTTAGAAAAAATGTTGAAAACTTTATCGTCAATACCCAAGAGGATCTGACTTTTACCTTGAGTGATGGCAGCTTGTTAACCGATCCCTCAACCGGTGATGACACAGATAATCCCGACAGCAACGACGGCGTCGCTCATTTCACCAATACCCGGCCTAATAACGGTGAATCGGCAATTGTCGACGGTTGGGAACTTGCCATTCAGCACGGTTTTGGTGAATCAGGTTTCGGAGTGATGGCCAATGCCACCTTAGTAAGCAGCAACGCTGAACTCGATCCCGCGAACATCAGTCAAGTGTTCGCACTCACAGGATTAAGTGATTCGGTCAACTTGGTGGCCTTTTATGAGAGTGGCCCAATCCAGACTCGTATTGCCTGGAACTGGCGTGACTCATTCGTGCAGTCACTGACGCAAACCAATGGTGACGGCCCAACCATAGTCGAGAACTACGCTCAGCTCGACTTAAGTGGCAGTTATGCGTTCACCGATAATTTTGCCATCTTTTTTGAAGGCATCAATTTAACTGAAGAGTATGTCCATAAACGCGGACGCTTTGAAAACCAACTACTCTCAGTTGAAGACAGTGGCCGTCGATTCGCAGTCGGTTTACGCGGCTCATTCTAAGCCACTGACATTCAGTTTGTTTAGCCTACATCACCGACGATGTAGGCTAATTTCTGTCTCTAATAGTGAGCAGCATTATGCATAAACCAACAAAAAAAATTGTGATTGTCGGCGGCGGCACCGCAGGCTGGATAACGGCAGGCTGGCTGGCGGCGCACCACAGAAGCCATGATTCAGGCTGCACAATCGAAGTGGTTCTGGTGGAGTCTCCCAATACCAAATCTATTGGTGTTGGCGAAGGTACTTGGCCGACCATGCGCAACAGCTTAATTAAAATGGGCATCAGTGAAACCGACTTCATCCGTGAATGCGATGCCACCTTTAAACAGGGTGCTAAATTTGCCAAATGGGTCGATGGTACTCCGGATGACTTTTATTACCATCCACTGGTGCTGCCCCAAGGTTTTACCCAACAAGATCTTGCTCCCTATTGGTCATCTCAACAAGCCCGTGCTACCGAAGAGAATAAACATTCCTTCTCCAATGCTGTCTGCTTTCAAGAGAGTGTTTGCGAGCATGGCTTAGCCCCAAAAACCATCCGCACCGCCGAATACTCAGATGTTGCCAACTACGCCTACCATCTCGACGCGGGTAAGTTCTCCAACTTTTTAAAACACCACTGCACCGAAAAGCTTGGTGTCACTTACGTTTCAGCCGATGTTGTCGCTGTTAATGAACACGCCAACGGCGATATCGCCTCATTAAGCACTCAGGCCTTAGACCTGTCGAATAACGAGATAAGCGCCGATCTCTTTGTCGACTGCTCAGGATTCTCATCCCTGCTACTGGGTAAACACTACCAAGTGCCCTTTATCGATTGCAGCGATGTGCTGTTTATCGACACCGCATTAGCCGTGCATGTGCCCTATGACAAAGCCGATAGCCCAATAGCCTCTCACACCATTTCTACCGCTCAAGAGGCGGGATGGATCTGGGATATCGGTCTGCAACATCGACGCGGCGTGGGCTATGTCTACTCGAGTAAGTACACCGATGAGCCCACAGCGATGCAGGCCTTAGCCGACTATGTCGGACCTAAATTTGATTCATTAAAAGTACGTAAAATCCCCATTCGCAGTGGTCATCGAGCTACCTTCTGGCACAAGAACTGTGTCGCCGTTGGTCTGTCGGCTGGTTTTCTGGAACCATTAGAAGCCTCTGCCATCGTGCTTATCGAACTGTCGGCCCAGATGATCAGTGAACAGCTGCCGGCCAATCGTGAAGTGATGGATATCGTCGCCAACCGCTTTAATCAAACCTTTAGTTATCGCTGGGAGAAGATTATCGACTTTCTCAAACTGCACTACATCTTGAGTCGACGGGATGACACTGACTTTTGGAAAGATAACCGCGATCCCGCGACGCTCCCTGACAGCCTCAAAGATCTACTCAAAATCTGGCAACACAGAGCGCCTGCGGACATGGATTTCACCAGCAACAACGAAGTATTTCCCGCTGCCAGTTATCAATATGTGCTCTACGGCATGGGCTTTGAAACTGACTTTTCGATGATGCCTCATATGCTCAATGATTGGCACACAGCCCATAAGCAGTTTGCCAAGAACGAGCATCTTATTGAGCGAGCATTAGCGTCATTGCCGACCAATAGAGAGCTTATCAATAAGATAAATCAATATGGTTTTAACGACATTTAGCGCCATCGGGTTAATGCTATCGAATTAACGAATAAGAGAAAGAGAAAGAGAGTCTTAATATGAGTAATCTAGCTCAATTAAATTTGGCCAGTCACCGCAATATACAACTAGATCCACAGCAATGCGCCCAACATGGTGCTGAGCTAAACCTGATCCCAGTGATCTTGACTGAATTTCGCCAGTTAGTGACCCAGTATCCTATTGTGATCGCTAAGAATGGTGACTCGGGCGCTTTCACTCTGGTCGCCATGCTCGGCTTTGCTGACAAGGAAAACCTCTTCTGGCAAGACCATCAATGGCGCAGCATCTACCTGCCACTGCAGATCCGTCGGCAACCCTTTTTTGTTGGCCCTAAAGATGCCGCTACGGGAGAACACCCAGTCTGTATCGATATGAATAGCCCAAGCATCAGCCAAGCACAGAATGCGGTAGCGCTATATAACGACAGGGGGGAAGAATCAGATTATTTGCTTGAAGCCAAACAAAATCTCGCTCAATTACTGCAGGGAGAAGCTGATAATTACGATTTTATCCAGATATTGCAAAAGCTCAAGTTACTGCAAAGCCTATCGGTAGAGATAACGTTTGAACATGCCGCTCCGACTCGCCTCAATGGGCTTTACACCATAGATGAGAAACAATTTAACAACCTAAGCGATGCACAACTGCTGAGGCTACACCGTACTCACTTTTTTGAGCCTATCTACATGATGATCGCCTCACTAGGGCAGATTTATCATTTGATTGATCTTAAGAATAAGCGCGGTGGCACTGAAGATGATTACTAATATGAATGAAGACTTAACCTCAGCTGTGGGCGCTAAACCCACCTCCGATGTGAGCATTCACATAACCCCAGATCTGATCACTGAAACATTGGCACAATTTAACCCCGATGCCTGTGTGACAGTCCATTATGTGGGAGCCGAAAAAACACCTGTCATCATCATCGATGATCTACTCGCATATCCTGAGGCCATGGTAGAACTGGCCTGTCAGCCCGCAGAGTTTGTGGAAAACAGTCAAGATTTCTACCCTGGAAAACGCAAAACAGCGCCCCATGCTTACAGCGAACACCTTAAGCGGCAATACGCGGATCTTATCCGCTCACACTATCAAATTGAGCCAACAAGCCAGCCCAATTGCTTGTTATCAGCTTTTTCGCTCACCATGACCAAACCTCAATACCTGCGGCCCATTCAGATGTTGCCTCACTTCGACAGTCCCTTAAGCGAACAGTTTGCAGTGGTCCATTATCTGTTTCGTGGCCCACAGGGAGGCACCTCTCTCTATCGCCACAGGGAAACAGGCTTTGAGTCGATCACTCACTCGCGGCTCAGTCAATATGGCCAGAGATTAAAGCAACAAGCCTATGGCATGCATCTGCATCATGCGCCCGCCTACACCAACGGCAGCGGCCCCCTGTTTGAGCGAATACATACTATTGAAGCCAAATTCAATCGAGCGGTGATCTACCCCAGCAACTGCTTACATTCCGCCGATATCAGCAGCACAGCTGAACTGCCAGATGACCCAAGGACGGGTCGGCTTACGCTCAATAATTTCATCCTATTCCAGTAATAGATAGACCCAAAATAACTCAAATAATAAAGAGAACACTATGCAGCAACTTTCAACATTAGATGTCAGTATTTTCATCATCTACGTACTTGGGCTCATTACCATTGCCTATTTTGTGTCACGGGAAAAAGTGGGTCACCAAAAAGATGCTAGCGACTACTTTCTTGCGGGCAATAGCCTGCCTTGGTGGGCCATCGGCGCCTCACTTATTGCAGCAAACATCTCAGCGGAGCAGATTATCGGCATGTCAGGTTCAGGCTACGCCATGGGATTGGCTATCGCCTCTTATGAATGGATGGCGGCGATCACTTTGATCATCGTCGGTAAGTACTTCTTACCCATCTTTTTGAAAAATAAAATCTTCACCATGCCTCAGTTCCTCGAACAGAGGTTCGACCATAATGTCCGTATGGTGATGGCCTTCTTCTGGCTAGGGGTTTACATCTTAGTCAATCTCACCGCCATTTTGTGGCTCGGAGCCTTAGCCATCAACACTGTCACCGGCGTCGATATCACACTGGCTATGGCGTTCCTTGGTTTATTCTCCCTCGCCTACTCCCTCTATGGCGGCCTCAAAGCCGTGGCCTATACCGACATTATTCAAGTGGTACTCTTGGTCTTTGGTGGCCTATTTCTATGTTACACCACCCTCAATATGCTCAGTAATGATAACGGCGTAATAGCAGGGTTTGGCCTACTGCTAGAGCAAGCGCCACAGAAGTTCGACATGATATTAAGCCCTGATCACGAACACTACATGAGCTTGCCCGGCCTCTCCGTCCTATTTGGCGGCATGTGGATCATGAACATCTCTTACTGGGGTTTTAACCAATACATCATACAACGCGCATTGGCCGCCAAGAGCTTAGGTGAAGCGCAAAAAGGCATCGTGTTTGCCGCATTTCTGAAAGTACTGATGCCTGTTATCGTGGTCTTGCCAGGAATCGCCGCCTACATGCTGATGCCTGATTTAGATCCAGCAGACAAAGCCTACCCTATGTTGATGAGCCTGATGCCATCGGGCATTAAAGGTCTGGTCTTTGCCGCTTTGGTTGCTGCAATCGTGTCATCACTGGGTTCGATGACCAATAGTATCTCCACAATATTCACCATGGATATCTACAGTCACTACCGCAAAGGCAAGTCTCAACAACACTATGTGAGCGTCGGTCGCTACGTCAGTTTACTTGCCATGGTCATTGCTCTTATCACCACTAAGCCTCTGCTCGGTGAACTAGATCAAGCCTTCCAGTATATTCAAGAGTTTACCGGGTTCTTCACCCCAGGGATCGTGGTGATCTTCGTGATGGGCATGTTCTGGAAACACACCACAGCTAAAGGCGCGCTCACCGCGGCTTTAGGTTCAGCGGTGCTCTCGCTGGCCTTCAAACTCGGCTGGCCCACATTGCCATTTATGGATCGCGTTGGCTTAGTGTTTATTGCGTGCTTAGTGTTGGCAGCTGTGGTGTCCCATTTCGATAAGAGCTCTGCTCAAAGTCAGAATCAGTCTGTGGATATTGCCACGGTGGAGTTTGCCACGAGCCGCTCGTACAACGTTTCAGCTATAGCGGTTATTCTGATTGTCGGAGCGTTTTATGTGTGTTGGTGGTAGATGGGAGCTTATGTATATGAACATAGGTTGAGTCATTTTTTAGGTTAGTTTTGGTTTGTCCGTCATCCCGGCGATGCTTTTAGCCGGGATCTATTCTTTGTTGTAGAAGGTTAGCCTTCCCAAACTTCATTTGGATTAAGGTCGAGCTTCATCTCCCAATATTTATAATCAGACTCCGTCTAACAACTAACGTCGTGCAATTCCATTCCCATCTTGCAATAAAAAGTAGGGCAAGGAGGACAGCTCGTCTATCCAAATGCATCCATGCACAAAGGCCAGCTCGACATCCTTGTCTCTCGCTCATAAGCTCAGTTACCAAAGGTAACTATTCGCTGGGCGTCGGGAGATAGGAGATAAAAGACTCTGGGAGAAATTAGTTAATACTAAATTGAAGAGATAAAAAATCCTGTGTAGATACGGTTGCGGACGTTGATGGCAAGGCCAACAATGTTCCCTACATTTTCCGGCATTTCCTATATCCATATAGGTCAGATGCCATCGTCGAGCCCTCAAGGATGAGTTTATGGCGTTTTGCAGAGGTATTTGCACATGATGCCAATGAAGGTTGAAAGACCGGACAGCCTACACCATTAATATCCTTTGATTTACCTCCAGCTCTTCTCCGTGAGCTCTGTGTAGCGCAGCCTCTGTGGTGAGATAGATCTTTTGATTTTGCCTTAAGGCTTTTAGCTCGTAAGTCACCGCTATTCTAGAACATCACAAGATAAAGCGATTCACCACAGAGAACACGGAGAAGAGCAACAAGCTAAGGCTTAAACATTCATCTCTTGAACTTATCGCAGCGAACGTCCTCGTAGGCACAAAGTGCCGTCCTAGCAGGGCGAAGCCCGCCCTTCATTGCTTAAATTCAAAAGAATGGGTCCCAGAACAAGCCCGGGATGACGGCAATGGTAAATGCTCAGTTTTACTTTTACGGTAAGTAAAATGTTCCTGTAGCCATAGTCTATTCCGTATGCAACGCGTTCCGTACTCAAGTGAGTCGCCCGCGACATTCGTCTCAGTTTTTTCTAGCTGTGAGCGAAGCGTCCCGTCAACCGTCAGCGCAGCGTTCATCTCAGCTCTACACTTTGACTTTAAAAGAATTTAGACAACAAGGAGAGAGTACACCGACATAAGGGACTGCGTAGTGATAAATATCAATTGGTTACAGATTGATACATCGTCCCTGATGCAAGTGTCCGCCGATAACAATGAAGTTATTGGGGCTCATCCTTGTTAGACATGAATATATCGTTCCACACGCCATAAGTCGAACATTACTTCAACTTTCACCTTAAATACCAAACACTTAAAACAACCTTAAATTAGATTATTGTTTCAGTTCGAAAACAGATGGCAGTGCTTAACGCCTAAAAGCTGACTTAAATAAAGTAATTAACTGCTCTTGCAGGTCAACACAGATTTAAAAACTACCAATTTTCACTCGTAACTCGCAGCGAAACGCTCTAGCAGTGAACTTGTGAACGTCCTCGTAGGCACAAAGTGTCGCCCTAGCAGGGCAAAAGTCTGCCCTTTCCTGTCTTAGCTATTGAGCAAAGTGAGCTAGCAGGTGATCGATGGCTAAGCGTGCTCGCATCGGTAGAAATCGGCGATTTTGATACACCACCCAAGTGTGCGAATCGGTGCGCCAAAACGGGGCCAATATTGGTGTTAACTTGCCAAGTTTTATGGAGCGGGAAAAGTTACGCTGTGGCATATAAGCAATACCTAGGCCTTGTTCGCATGCGCTAATAACCGCATGAGCATTGTTGCTCTTCCATCGCCCATGCACTTTTATATTGTCCTGATAGCCTTGGTGTTCAAATAGCCAATGGTCATTATTAGAAACAATACAACTGTGATTTTTCAGCTCGTTTGGGTGCTTGGGTATCCCATATTTCGCTAAGTAAGATTCACTGGCAACAGCCATCATAGGATGAGCCAACAATTTACGTGCAATTAAACCTGAGTCTTCTAACTTGCCATATCTAATCGCAAAATCGATACTATCTTCAACAAAATTGACTTTCTTGGTATTAAAGTTGATCTCAATGGACAGATCTGGGTGCTGCAGTGCAAATTCGATTAACACAGGGGCGACTTGCTGTTCAGCAAAATTCCCTGCGGCACTGACTCGTAAAGTGCCCATAAGTTTAAGTTGCTGGGTACTAATTTGTTCATTCGCGACTTGTAGTCCAGTGACGAGATCTCGGCACTGATGGTAATAGTTTAATCCTGCTGGTGTCAGGCTCACCAATCGAGTAGTACGAGCGAACAAAGCACTGCCTAGCCTAGCTTCTAGTTTTGAAATTTGTCGACTAACATGGCTAGTACTACAGCCAAGTTGCTTTGCCGCCGTTGAAAACCCTTGGCTCTCAGCAACAGAAACAAACTCAATAATACCGTCAAAATTGTCTATTACCGTCTCTATTGTTGCCATATAACAATAGTAATTTGTCATTCTACCATATTGTTGTCAATCGGCTTTATTAATAAGATGCACTCAAGCTTAAGAGGGCAAATCAACACCGACTAAAAGGCACCTACAATGAAAAAAATACTTATCCCCGTGACTAACCACGCCACATTAGGCACTACAGACCAGCAAAACGGCACTTTCTCACCAGAGCTGACCCATGCACTGCATGTTTTTTTAGACGCTGGATTTGATTATGATATTGCATCGATTAAAGGCGGTAAGGCACCAGTTTACGGCGTCGATATGGAGGGGGACGCTGTTAACACTGCAATACAAAGCGACTCAACATTTACAAGCCGAATTGAAAATACCATCCCTGTTTCACAAATTAATGGCGATGATTATGATGCCATCTTTTACCCTGGTGGCTTTGGCTTGTTATCGGACTTAGCCACTAACTCTGACTTTGCTGCGATCAGTGCTAAGCATTATGAAGATGGCGGAGTGTTATCTGCTGTTTGTCATGGCCCTGCAGGCCTGCTACCTATCATATTAAGCAATGGTGAAAAGTTGTTAGCCAGCAAATCGGTCACTGGTTTTACCCGTGAAGAGGAGGTCGATTACGGCACTATTTCTCATGTTCCTTTCGTACTGGAAGAGTCTCTTGCCCGTACCGCTGCTCGTTATAGCAAGGGGCAGCCTTGGGGCGTGCTTGTCATTGAAGATGACCGTGTTGTTACCGGCCAAAACCCTGCCAGTGCGCACGATGTCGCTCAAGCAGTTGTGAAATTGCTAGCTAAATAAGCTAGCACAACAACCTTGAAATATGGGCGACTGATAGCAAATGCCACCACCCATTTTTTATATCGTGAACAGGCTATTCATCCTGTTGTAGTCCAATAAAGCTAACTCTGACCTTGCCGTCTCTTCCAAGCTTTGAGGCTTTAAAAGTGCTGAGTAGGCATGTAAAAAGCTAGCGGGGCCAACACTGAATCGAACAATGCCACATTTAAACAACCTATCGACAGAGCTGAGGCTATTATCGACCATCAAGTTCAACGGCATATTGATGTCACTAGCAAGCTCAGCGGCTATTTCTTCACAAACAAGTCCAGGAATAAAACCACTATTAGCGCCAGCGGCTTGATAGCGAGTTAAACGATGCTTGGTCATCTCAGTTGCCGCTTTTCCTACTGCTAACTCCCGAAGAAATACATCGGTGCGGGCATTAATAAACAGATTTCGACAACTCTTTGATGCCCGTATCGCTGCAATTTTAGCCATTAAAAGCTCAGGTTGTTGGTCACCATCTTCTAAGTTAATTCCAATAACGCCAAGGTTAACCAGCTCAGTGACCAAAGAGACCACCTCTGAGGGACTATCACTATAACCAGACTCTATATCTACACTGACGGGCAGTTTACTAACACGCACTATACGACTCACAGCGCCAATAAACTCTTGCCTAGGCAATACTTGACCATAGGGGTAACCCAATGACCGAGCCCGTGATGCACTACTGGTTGCCAGCGCCTTAGCTCCAGACTCTTGCAGCAATACTGCACTCGCTGCGTCCCATACATTCACTAACACGAGTGGCGCTGCTGTAACTTGGGTGACTGTCAGGGGATTAGTGGACTGGGTATGTAACTCTGTGAAGGCCTGTAAACGAGATTCAAACATAATTGCTCCATAATAAATTTAATACTCATGCGCGATATATACCAATCCTATTAACTATCTTATCTTTCAGCGGGAGCCTGAACTCATTACGTATTTAATGAGATTGGTATTACCCACTGTAGCAATCGAATCCCGTTTAACCTCGCGCTAAAAGGAACTTAATGTTGAAAATCTATTTAGGCATTATGTGCAGGCTTAAATATCTTTCAGACACTCGGTGATGCCTCTATCTCTCGGTTAGTTTCACTAACCCAGCCTCGCTGCCCAGTCACTGTAACCTCTACGTTTAAGGTTCCCAGAGAAGGTGAGCTAATGCCTTGCTGAGGGCTGATGATAGAATACACTCTGCCAGTGTCTGTATACCCCAATCTGGAAATGTCAGGGGCAAACATTTGAAAACAACGCTTGGGATTCAGGTTACCTTTTTCAGTCTCCCAACTGAATTCAGGCCATTTTACGGCTTGCTGACGCAGGTCAATATTAGCCATATTATCGAGCATAAGTAATGAAGTTAGCAGATTAATTACAGGAGAACATTACAATAAATTACAGTGACATACAGATGAGCAATATCATGTTTGACTCAACACATCTAAAAGTATATTCAGGGAGACACTTGGTTAAAAGAGGAATTAAACGGCTAATTACTTTCAATGCTCCCCAGATTAGTCACCATTTAACATTAACGTAAAAGCCAACCACCTTAATATCCAACACGGTTCTGAACTCACACACGTATAATCTCCACAAATAAACGCCATACATCCAAAGTATTAAATCACATCAAACAAACCATCTATCCAACCATAAATATAATAATTTTAATTGTATTTAAACCTATAAACACAGAGACACTTCCCGTGATTACTTTGTGACAATTAAACGGCCCCAATGTGACTAAAAAGTGATGACAGCGTGATAATCCTGCGATATTCAGGTCGCATTATCTCCAAGCAATCAAATTAAACCTGCAATTAAATAACCTGCAGAATTAATATTTCTTTTAAAATCGTGACAAATCTGGTGACTATATATGTATAAAAAATATTTATTATTAATTGTCGGTGCACTGACTATCAATCCCTCTCTAGCCGCGTCATTGGTAGTGGATTATAAAGATTCAAAAATTATCTATAACGGGGAGTCATCTGTAAATAAGGACGAGTTAATCGCTCAAGCTAAATTAATTGATATAGCAGATCGTCGATTTGAAAACAAATGGAAAAATAAAAACTCAACAGGGATTGCTAATGAATATACAGAATTCGGTATATTCATGAAACCAGGTGAAACGCCAAAGATAGGTAAAGCAGCGATAGCAGAAGAGTTTAAAAAAAGTATAAAAGGAGTCGACCGAGTCGAATTTTTTCAAGATGAATTAGAATTTTTTGATGGCTTAACGTCGGCTTATCAACGTGCACATATGTTGGGGTATGTCGATAGTTCTAAAATGCCAGTGTTCAAAGGTTCTTACATCATATTGTGGAAAAAGGTTAGCGGCCAATGGTTAATTCACTACGACATGTTTAATGCTGATGAACAATATGAAGACACTAGCATTAGCTATAGCGGTGTCGACAAAGTCAGTAGAGATGTCTTACTACAAGAAGCCGCAAAAATCGACATTGCTGACCGCCGATTTGAAGCAAAATGGAAAGCCAAAGACTATATCGGAATATCTGAAGAATACACCCATGACGGTATATTTCTCAAACCTGGCGTACCACCACGCGTTGGTCGTAAAGAAATCGCCAAAGAATTTAAAGATAGCGTTCAAAGTATTGATCATGTTGAGTTCTTTCAAGATGAACTTGAGTTCCTACCCGGTATGAAGTCAGCATTTCAACGAGCTCATATGACGGCTTACGTCGCAGGCAGAGACCACCCAGTATTTTTTGGTTCATATACTATTTTGTGGAAAAAAGTAAACCAAGATTGGTTGATCCAATACGACATATTCAATACTGACAAGTAGAACATTCACGCCATTAACGTTTCAATATTAGGGGTCATAATATGAGAGAAAAATTAGAGAGAAATATCAATTTTCATGAGGTAGCTGAGCAGTTTGGTACTCCTTTTTATGTTTATGATGGCAAAACATTAGTCGAAAACTACCAACAGTTAGCCAATAGTCTACCGCCTTGTGTGGATATTTTTTATGCGTTTAAAGTCAATCCTAATGTGTCTCTTTGTGCATTACTTAGAGCACAGGGTGCCAACGCTGAAGTGTGTTCATTAACCGAGTTAGAAATTGCGCTAAAAGCGGGATACGAACCTAATAATATTATTTTTTTAGGCCCATCAAAAACGGATGAAGAGATTAAACGTGCACTTGAAGTTGGTATATTTGCTTTAGTCATCGAATCAAGTGAAGAGTTCTACCGAGTAGATAAGATAGCTAAAAACCTTGCTAAGATGGCTAATGTTGCAATCAGAATTAATCCTGAATTTTCAACTAAGTACGCACCACTTAAAATGGGTGGAAGGCCAACACATTTTGGTATAGAAGAAGCGCAATTGTTTAACATTTTCACTAATTTTCTTGACGCCAAAAATGTCAATATCATGGGACTACATGTGTATAACGGCTCTCGTATTTTGGAAGCGCGCGGTATATACGAAAACACGCAGTACATTCTGGGATTATATGAAAGAATCAGCCAGACATTTAATCACAAATTCTCAATGGTCGATGTTGGTGGAGGTATGGGGGTTCCTTATTTCATCAACGAAAAGGAATTAAATATGGCCGAACTTGCTGACTTGTTAACGCCACTATTTATGCAATTCAATAAGCGCTACCCTGATACACGAATTCTAATGGAGTCAGGACGTTACATTGCAGCAACATCAGGTGCTTTTGTCTGCCGTATTAACAGCGTTAAACAATGTTATGGCGAAGAATTCTTAATCACCGATGGAGGCACCCATTGTCACCTTTCTGCCGTTGGTATTGGTGCTGTTGTCCAACGAAACTTCCCAACAGAAAACATTTCGGCAAATAATATTCTAGCTAAAAAAACTTATAATGTTGCGGGTGTGCTCTGTAATCCTGAAGACCTATTAGCGCGAAAGATTGAGCTTCCATTAAGTAAGACGGGGGATCTTATCGCCATATTCAAATCTGGTGCATACGGGCCATCTGCTTCTCCTGCTTTTTTCCACAGCCAGGGACATCCTAAAGAGATACTGATCCATCAAGGTCAAAGCTACCTCATTCGCATGCAAGATAAGCCGAAAGACATTATCAATCGGCAAATATTAGTCGATTCCATTTAATACCATTATCACGTAATTAAGCCATTGATCCACGATAGGTAAACCATTTACCTATCGTGGATCAATATTGCCAAATTAAAATAAAGAGAGGGAAATAAAATGAATGACATAATTGAATCAGTAAAAACAGCCTTAAGAGTCACAATAAACTTACCGGAAGATTTCACCATCACCATGGAGTCTCACTTACGTGATGATCTCGGTATTGACTCGTTAACTTCAATGGACTTTTTAATGTACTTAGAAGATCACATTGATGGGTTTCAAGTAGATGCGAGCACATTGACACCAGCACATTTCAACAGTGTTAGCGCCATTGTCGAATATATTTATTCCCAACTGCCACAAATAGATACCGCTAAGGTTATTTAAGGTGTTTTCAATGATCACGGATAGCAAAGATACAAGTATCAATATCCATTCGATGAATTCGGAAGCGAGTTCTAACGTTAATATTCATAATAACCTAAACAATAACACGATAAATAACATGGCCGATTATCTCTCGATAACGGCTAGGTATATTCCGGATAAAGTGGCACTAACCTGTGGCAGTTCAACATTCACATTTAAACAACTAGATCGTTATTCAAATAACCTAGCAAGCCTTTTTTATCAACGAGGACTTACAAGAGGCGATCGCGTTGTATGCAGCAATGGTAATACTTGGCAATCAGTGGTGTGCTTTTGGGCTGCACTTAAAGCTGGTGCGGTTATTTCATTGGTAGCTGATGATATATCACTTAGAATGCTTAAATATATATTGTCTGATTCAGAGGCTAAATTCCTAGTTACCTCCCCTCTTAATACTAATAAAGCAGATATTAACCCAATTAATATAGTGGAGGAGTTACTGGCGATAGATAGCTTGTCATTTATTATCAGCACCGATCAAATAGATGGTGACTTTTCACAGTCTATTTTAAGTTTTGAAGAATCTATCAATGTCGAAGTTCCAACTGTTGTTAACCACTGTTTGGATATTGACTTAGCGGCGATTATTTACACATCGGGTTCAACAGGTGACCCCAAAGGTGTCATGCTGACCCATAGAAATATGATCACCGCGACTGAATCTCTTAATCGTTATTTAAACTACACATCTGACGATGTTGTACTGTCAGTGTTACCCCTGTCATTTGATTATGGGCTGTATCAAATGATCATGAGTACTTCTGTTGGAGCAATGCTAATCCTTGAAAAGGATTTTACTTGGCCAATACTTTCACTGAAAAAAATAGAAACTGAAAAGGTCACTATCTTACCCATTGTTCCTACCATTGTTATTTTATTCGAAGATTGTGCGAACAAAATAAATTTCGATTTATCTTCAGTTCGTCTAATGAGTAATACCGGTGCAGAGGTTAACAAAAAACATTTGGATATCATTGCAAATAGATTTCCAAATGCACAAATGTTCTCTATGTATGGGCTAACAGAATGTAAACGCTGCTCCTACCTTTCTCCACAAGATCTACTGAAAAAACCCGGCAGTGTTGGTATCGCTATTCCAAATACTGAAATTTGGATCCTTGATGAGACAGGAAATCAGTTAGCGTCAGATCAAATGGGTGAAATAGTTATTCGCGGCGGAACTGTCATGAAAGGCTATTGGAGAAAACCAGAACAAACCGCTAAAAAGTTAAAAGATGGCCCTATTCCCGGCGAGAAAGTACTGCATACAGGTGATTATGGGATCAAAGATCAAGATGGATATCTCTATTTCAAGGGACGAATGGACGAAATCCTTAAATGCAGAGGAATGAAAGTAAGTCCACTGGAAGTAGAAGCGTTTTTAATGAGTATTGAAGGGGTAAAAGAAGCAGCGATTATTGGTGTTCATGACGAGATTCAAGGCACTATTTTACATGCTTTTGTTGCTCACGAAATGACGATATCAGATCCTGCTGAACGGATTTTAGAACGGTGTAAACAGGAACTAGCACCAAACAAGTGCCCGTCAAACATAACATTATTAAAACTGTTACCCAAAACGACTAACGGAAAAATAGATAAACACACCTTACGATCTAGTTTGAATTTAGCAACACTTGAACTGAACACGAGGGATAAATAATGAATATCAAAAACCTATCTTATGAAACGTCTTGCTCAACACTTTTTCACCATAACGAAATGGAATTCACGTTAAAAAATGGCCAAACAGTAGCGGCTACATTATCAGGAGATCCAACAAAGCCAATCGTTATTGCGCTACATGGTTGGTTGGATAACGCCAATTCATTCAGCTTAATCACCTCATTAATGCCTGACTATCGAGTGTTAGCACTTGATTTGCCAGGACACGGGTTATCCCAGCATATTGCAGCATGTCGTTATTATTACCCTTGGGAAGATGCGATTGTTGTTAAAGAAATAATGGAGATAATTGAAGCTAATCAATTATCTCCACAGCGACAATACGCATTAATCGGACATTCAGCCGGTGGCGGTGTCGCGACCATTCTAGCGAGCACCTTCCCGAATAAAGTTCATAAATGTATTTTAATTGATAGCCTCGGACTCGCGTTTACCACTGAGTTAGACCATTTAATCAAGCATTTCACTAGCACGGTTCGACGGGCTGATATGGCCGCGAGTTTAACACTCGACGGGCACTCTTCAGAAAACTTAGCCACTTTCAACAATATTGAGCAAGCCATTATTGAACGAGAAGAGGGGTTTTCAGGCAAGCTCAGCATTGAGGCGGCGACGGTATTAACCCACAGGTCACTGAAACAAGTTGCAGGTGGTTATCGCTGGCGATATGACCCCAAACTCATTCTTCAACCTGCCATTCAACTCACCCAGAGCCATGCCGAATCTTTTATTGCCGCGATAAAAGTGGATGTATTAGTGATACTTGGTGATAAAGGACTGTTTGGTGAGGGGCAAGGGAATAAACGGCTATTGCACTTTATCAATGCAAAAGTACATACGCTCGAAGGTGGTCATCATTTACATCTTGAATCCGCTAAAGAACAAGTCGCAGCACTGATAAATCAGTTTTTATCCACTGTCCCAGATCTAGATTAAGGAGTGACATCAATATGTCTAAAATAAACATGTCTCCAAGCAAACTGTCATATTTATCATTGCTCGCGCCTATGTTATTCGCGGTAACTACTCACGCACATGCAGGTGGCAGATTAGTGTTAAATGAAAATGCGTTTATTGATGCAAATTTAGGCCTCAAAGCGTCTGTTGCTTATGCCGAAAACCAAGCGCCAAACGGTAAAGATAACGCCTTCAATTTTGATCTAGAAAGTGCACGTTTTTATTTATCAGGCCAGCTATTTAACAATCTTACTTTTGAATTTACCACTGACTATAGTAATTTTGGTGATGCAGACAATAATAGTGATCTCCAACTACTCGATGCCTCAGTGAATTACCAGTTTAGCGAACGATTGAATGTTAAAGCAGGTCGTTTTATCCGTCCAATGGATCGCTCAAATCAAGCAGGCCCATACTTTTCAAATACATGGGATTATCCCGTCATTGCGGCAGTTAACGGTATCGCACCTATTATCGCTGGACGCGATGAAGGAGTTGTCGTTTGGGGGTACACCAATGGCGGCAAGTTTAAATATTATGGAGGTATCTTTGAGGGAGTTAAAGGGGGCAGTAATCAGTCCAGCTCACCATTATTGACCACGCGATTAGAGTACAATTTCTGGGATCCAGAACCTGGATATTATAGCGCAAACGCCCATTACGGTGATGCCAACATATTTGCATTAGGCTTTAATTATCACACTCAAGATGATGCGATATCTGCAGTAAATCAAACCGATAATGTGACGACAACCTCTGTCGATTTGTTAATCGAGAAAGTATTGAATAACGAGGGTGTTGCTACCTTAGAAGCCGCTTTTTATGACTATGATTATAACGAATTGAGTACCTTGCAAGGAGACGCCTATTTGGTGTCTATTAGCTACTTATTTCCAGCATCGTTACCTTCGGATAATCGTTTTCAAATCCTAGCTCGTCATCAACGTTTTAATCATGATGATGTCATTCCTGCTGTAATTACTGACTCATACAATCTACGCAATGAAATCGGTCTTAATTATATTATCAACGGTCATTCGGCAAAATTGAGTTTGGTTTACGCAAATGAAAAAATAGATGGCGGCGACAATGATGTGTTGAGATTTGGTGTGCAGTTTCAAACTTTTTAGGAAGAGATTATGAATGATTATTTAATTTCACCATCGATTTTAGGTGCTAATTTTGCGCGCTTAGGTCAAGAAGCCCAAGATGTACTGGAAGCTGGTGCTGACATGATCCACATCGACGTAATGGATAACCATTATGTGCCTAATTTGACCATGGGCGCGATGGCCTGCTCATCCTTGAGAAACTTTGGGATCACCGCACCATTAGACGTTCATTTGATGGTTAAACCCGTTGATCGTATTGTGGGTGATTTTATCGATGCGGGGGCCAGTATTATTACTGTTCATCCAGATGCCACAATACACCTAGATCGCACCTTACAGAGGATTAAAGAAAGTGGTTGCAAGGCCGGATTAGCGTTTAATCCAGCTTCGTCATTGGACGCGTTAAAGTATGTACTTGATAAAGTTGACAACATACTATTAATGTCGGTTAACCCTGGTTTTTGTGGGCAAACTTTTATCCCTAATGTATTGCATAAATTGCGAGAAGCCAAAAGGCTCATCATGCAATCAGGCCGTAATATTAGATTAGAAGTCGATGGTGGAATTACCATCGACACAATTAAAGCCGTCGCCGATGCGGGAGCAAACACCTTTGTCGCTGGTAATGCAATTTTTAAATCAGCTGATTATCGAGAAACAATTAACAAGATGCGCGAACAGCTGAAATAAAAACTGAAAAGATTCGATCTATTTAGGGAACAATACCAAGATGACCGCCATCTATCGGTTACTAATAATTGATAGATGGTGCTAAGTTGGTTAAGTGCTTCTACCGGAAAACATCATCATAGAAGTGGAGAACTGTTTATTACCCAAGCCAGTTCAAAGTGCAGGGTTTAATGATACCAATCAGTATAAGCCATTTACACTAAAGCCATTTTTGCTAAACTGAAGATAACAATCGACGCAGTGCAAAGGATAAAACCACATTTGAAGCCACTTTTAATGCTCTTCATCTGGTTAACCACAGCAAGCTTTATCACTGCTTGTAGTGAACAACAGATAACTCAAGCGCCGGAATCAATGCATCGCTATACTGACGTACGTCTTGTTGCCGCTCAATTGTCTCTAGATGCCAGTTTGTCTGCACTGCTCACCCGTGGCCAAGAGATTTCAGTTTGGGAGAACCAGAACAAGACTCTGATCCATCGTTGGAGCTCTACTGATCTGTTCGAACCTAGCTATATGTTAGCGCTATCAGGGAACAAACAAATCTTAGCCACCGCAGGTAAGCAACAAGTCACTCTATTTAATATTGTCACAGGTAAATTACACGCCAACTGGAGCGTAACGGGCTTTAAAGAGAACGCCACCATCGCCAGTTTATCCCTCAACCATACGGGCTCTGCAGTGTTAATAGGCTTAACCGAAGGGACCATAATTAATGCAAACTTGAGTAACGATACGCTCTCCATGTTCCACCTTCATAGCGGCCCGGTAACCAATGTGAGTTTTGCCGCACTAGGTGAGCAAGTACTCTCTTCATCTCACGACGGAAAAGTGCTGTTATGGGCAGCCAGTGATGGTCAGATCATCAAAGAGTTTAGCCGGGAATTTAGGATCACAAGTTTGGCTTATGATGAAAAAAACAGACGCCTCTTTTATGCCGACATCATCGATAACAACAGTATCGTCGATCCCACAAATGCTAAAGAGTTAAGCACACTTAATTATCTGGATCGCTACCGTTACTTCCGCCAAGCGCTTTTTGTCGAACGAGGAAACACCTTAATTACTTCATCATCAAAGCAAAGCTTAACCCGTTGGGATACAAAAACAGGGCAAGAACTAAGTACGTGGAATATCACCGCATTTACCCCCGGTACCACTGTACTTTCGATGGCATTAGACAGTGAAGGGAAGCTTTGGACGATTAGCTCAGATGCAGCGTTAGAGGAGTGGCTGTATTAGTTAATAGATGTCGGTAAGTACTTGACTCACCGATTCAACAAGACTTGAATGTAGCGGATATTTTAGTTGGGTGTTTAGAGAAGTTACTGTGTTAATAGTTGTCGGCTATATCCTGAACATGGATATAGCCGACAACATAGACGCACTAAGTATTAGTGCGCTAGAGACTAGACGTTAAACCTTAGACTTTGTCCCGGTTAAATATGGACGCGCCAGCAGGAATATCCCCACGAGAAGGAAGGGAATACTTAACATCTGACCCGCATTCAATACAAAACCATCCGCATAAGCCGCTTGAGTGACCTTGATAAACTCGATAGCAAATCTGGCACTGAATACTAGGCAGAGGAATAAGCCAAATATCGCGCCCTCTTTCTGCTTCATCTGCGTGTATTTATAGACGGCTGACAAAATAATAAAGATAGCCAGATAAGCAAAGGCTTCATACAACTGCGCCGGATGACGCGGCAACATGTCGATACGCTCAAACACAATCGCCCAAGGCACACTACTTGGCACACCTAAAATCTCTGAGTTCATAAAGTTTGCCATGCGCACGAAGAAGCCAAATATCGCTGTTGCTATCGCCAACCTGTCCAGCAGATATAGGAAAGGCATCTTGGTCTTTTTGTGATAATAGAATAGGGCCAGAATCGCACCTAAACCGCCGCCATGACTGGCGAGTCCACCTTCCCAGATGGCAAATATTTTAAGTGGATGGCTAAAATAATAAGCCGGATCATAAAAGAGGCAGTGAGCCAGGCGCGCACCAACAATAATTCCCACGACGCAGTAGATAAGCAAGTTATCCAATGATGCCACATCATGGCCTTCTTTAATGTAGATGCGTTTCATCACTTGAAAACCACAGGCGATTGCAGTGGCAAAAAGTGCACCATACCAATGTACAGTCAGTCCCATAAACGAGATTAATACGGGGTCGATATTCCAAATAAAGTGATCCAAAATAAGCCTTCCAAAAATTTGATGGGTCAATAATTACCAAACTGATTTTTCAGTTAACTCGGAGTTTTACCCTGATGCGGATCAATAGGCAAGGGATTACCCAATTGTTATGTAAGAATTCATCTTTTAATTGCGAAGGATCTGATAGACATGATGAATGACGACTAGCGACCAAAGACCAAAAACAACCACCGAACTTAGATCCCGACCTTATCACTTCTACGATCCATTAAAACCACATCACGCCATATCCCCTGCATTTCCCCCAATTTGTCTCTAACACCCAAGATTTTGAAACCACATTTTTGATGCAACTTAATGCTCGCTTGATTCTCAGGAAAAATAGCTGCCTGAAGTGTCCAAAAACCTTCGCCTTCAGAGTGTTTTATCAGCTCACAGAGCAAGCCATAACCAACACCATTCCCCTTGGCTTTATCACTGACATAGATACTCACCTCGGCCACACCAGCATAAACTTCACGAGTCGAAGTCGCAGACAACCCTGCCCAACCAACGAGCTTATGGTCGATTTCAGCCACGAGTCTACAACTGGTTAACATGGCTGCATCCCACTCTGACCAAGTTTTAGTTTTCAATGCGAATGTGGCATTACCGCCATCGATCCCCTCTTGGTAGATAGCGTTAACATCAGTAAAGTCTGTTGGTTCAAATGCTCTTGTTTTCATTATTTTGCTTCCTGTATGTCATCAGGCACATGTTTATAAAAGATGCATGTCGCCTCAAGCTCCCCATCAATACTAAAGGCAAAACCAGGGATATCTCCGACTCGCCGATAACCCCGTTTGAGGTACAACTTGTAGGCTAAAGAGTTTGTTTGTGTATCTAGGATTAACAAGCTGCGTGCTAACTCTTGTGCCACGGCTTCAATCTGGTGCATAAGCACGTTTGCAATGCCCTGCTTTCGTGCATCAGGATGCACCATTAACTTCTCTATTTCGGCTCGGTGTAAGCCATTTTTCTTATCTGATAAAGAGAGCTGAACTGTCCCTATGATCTGCTCATCTTGAGTCGCAATCAGGAGTCTTCTGCCACCTTTTTTCATGTCAGAGCCAACGCTATCCCAGTATTGCACCGCTTCAGACTCAGTAAAAGGAAGCATAAAACCGATAGAAGCCCCATGTTCGACGCAAGTCATCAGCAGTGAGATCAGGCCCTGTGTAAAGGATTCATTTGAAGAGGTAAGACTCGCTATCTCAATTATCTGCATTTTGACTCGTTAATTTGTGCTTTATTGCGCAACAAGTATGCAGATAATGTTCCGCTTTCTCTTTTTTCCTTTGCGCAAAATCGGCCAAGATTGGCTATTCAAACAATGACAACGGCAGACTAGACAGGAAAAAATAGTGAGATGCTGAGACAATATAGTCCCTATACAAGTTCAGGGTGATTATACCAATTACATTAAGTATCTGTTCATTCAGCGGGAATTCAAAGCGCTGAAGGCAAGGCGGATGATTGAAGCTAATAGTTATTCTATATCTAAATCATTCAACACAGCATCCAGGGCTTTGAAACCCGCCCTGCGGGAGGCTCTCAAACATTCCACTTCTGCTTTGCATTGACTTACAAGGGAATAACCATTCTTTCATCAATGCGCCTTGAATTGAAAAGTTTGAGCGCCTCTGAATTGATAACATATTTAATGTAATTGGTATTATATGGTTCACGAGTGCAAAACAAAGAAGCCTGACAATGTCAGGCTTCACTCATAGCTCAGCAGTTTAGCTTTTTGCGACATCATTAAACAGTTGTACGAACTTATCCAAACCTTCGCTAATGATCTCATCACTGATAGTCAGCGCAGGCAAAAAGCGGATAACATTACCGTAGAAGCCACACGCCAACAAGATTAGGCCATACTCCGCAGCCTTAGCAATAATGGCTTGAGTCAGCGCTGGATTGGGCTGTTCGCAGTCACCATCAATCACCAACTCAATGGCGATCATGGCGCCTTGATTACGCACTTCACCGATCAATTGCGGATACCTAGACTGCAGCGCCGTTAATTGCTCATTGAACGTGGCACCAATCTGAGCCGCACGCTCAACTAACTTCTCCTCTTTGATCACATCCAGTACCGCAAGAGCTGCCACACAGCCAACCGGAGAACCACCATACGTGCCACCTAATCCTCCTGGAAGTGGTGCATCCATAATCTCACTTTTGCCGACAACCGCTGCGATAGGGAATCCACCCGCAATGCCCTTAGCCATAGTGATCAAATCAGGCTCAACACCTGCATGTTCAAAGCTAAACATCTTACCCGTACGACCAAAGCCAGTTTGGATCTCATCAGCAATCAACACGATGCCATGATCATCACATAACCCACGCAGCGCTTGCAGAAACTCTGCAGGCGCAGCATAAAAGCCACCTTCACCTTGAACAGGCTCGACAATAATCGCCGCCACATCACAGGGCGCAATATCGACCTTAAACAGGTTATTTATCGCTTTGAGTGACTCCTTAACCGAGACATCGTGATAACTCATAGGATACGGTGCATGAAAGATATCACCGGTAAAAGGACCAAACTGGTGTTTATAGGGACTGATTTTTCCCGTTAGCGCCATGGTCAAATTGGTACGACCATGAAAACCACCGTTAAAGGCGATAACACCGCGACGACCCGTATGAGCACGGGCAATCTTGATGCAGTTTTCTACCGCTTCGGCGCCTGTGGTAACAAATATCGCTTTCTTATCACTCTCCCCTGGCGCAATCTCAGTCAGTTTTTCTGCTAACTCCACCGCTGACTCATAGGGATTAACCATCACACAACTGTGGCTGAAATTGTCCAGTTGAGCTTTAACTGCAGCGATGACTTTAGGGTGACTATGGCCGGTATTACACACCGCAATACCGGTACCAAAATCGATATAACGTTTACCTTCTACATCCCAAAGCTCAGCATTTTTAGCTCGCTCAACATAGGCTGAATACACATTACCTTGACCGCGCGCTATGGCCTTAACTTTTCTCTCTTGCAAGCTGCTATTTGTCATGATTTTTGTCCTATTCTAAACGCTATACAATTTCTAGGTTCTAGGTTCTAGGTTCTAGGTTCTAGGTTCTAGGTTCTAGGTTCTAGGTTCTAGGTTCTAGGTTCTAGGTTCTAGGTTCTAGGTTCTAGGTTCTAGGTTCTAGCAGGCGATACTAGCGATCTATACCGCCCATACAGAGGTACTTAATTTCTAAGTAATCGTCTAAACCGTACTTAGAACCTTCACGACCATTACCTGACTGTTTAACACCGCCAAAGGGAGCGGCGGGGTTGGAGATAATCCCTTCATTCACACCCACCATGCCATATTCAAGTCCCTCACCTACGCGCCACACACGGCCAATATCACGGGAGTAGAAATACGCTGCCAGTCCATATTCAGTATCATTAGCCATCTCAATCGCTTCGGCTTCGGTATCGAAAGTGATGATAGGTGTGACAGGGCCAAATATTTCATTGCACGCCAGTGCCATATCATTGGTCACATTGGTCACGATAGTCGGTTCATAAAAGCTGCCGCCATCAGTGCTGCGCTTACCGCCTTTGATGATGACACCGCCTTGCTCCACCGTCTTATCCACTAATGCCTGTACACCATCTACCGCAGTTGATGAGATCATAGGGCCTATATTGATGCCGACATCAAGCCCGTCACCCATTTTAAGGGTTTCTACCGCAGCGACGAACTTATCGGTAAATGCTTGGGCCACACCTTTTTGCACTAAAATTCGATTAGTACACACACAGGTTTGCCCTGCATTACGATATTTAGAGACTAACGCCCCCTGAACCGCGGCATCAAGATCAGCATCATCAAACACGATAAACGGCGCATTACCGCCAAGCTCCATGGAGATCTTCTTCACGGTCGTGGCCGTTTGAGTCATCAAAATTTTGCCTACCGCAGTAGAACCTGTGAAGGTGAATTTGGCGACATCAGGATGCTGAGTCAACACCTTGCCCATACCCGCGGAGTCCTCACCCACAACGACATTAAACACACCCGCAGGCACGCCTGCACGTTCGGCAAGCTCAGCCATAGCCAACGCAGAAAGAGGCGTTGAAGGCGATGGGCGCACAACAAATGTACAGCCTGCTGCCAGTGCCGCCGCCGCTTTACGCGCGATCATGGCATTAGGGAAATTCCATGGTGTGATTGAAGCGACAACGCCGACTGGCTGCTTGATGACGACGATGCGCTTATCAACCGACGGCGCTGGGATCGTATCACCATAAACACGCTTACCTTCTTCGGCAAACCATTCAAGAAACGCTGCTCCATAAGCAATCTCACCTTTGGCCTCTGCCAGTGGTTTACCTTGCTCAAGGGTTAAGATGCGGCCAAGATCATCTTGCGCCGCCATCATTAAGTTAAACCAAGTTCGTAGGATCACAGCTCGTTCATTGGCCGGCTTTTTTGACCATGCAGGCAGTGCGCGTTTTGCCGCTAATACTGCCATTTCAGTCTCGGCTATGCCAGCATTACGTACTTGGGCGACAACCTGGCCATTCGCGGGGTTGGTGACATCAAATCTTGCCCCTGTACCACTCCATTGACCGTCGATGTATGAACTGAGTTTAACTAATCCTGTGTCTTTAACTGCTTGCATGTTCACTCCTCCTTTGTGTACCACTGACGCTTGAGCCTTAAATAATTATCAAGATCTGCGGGTCACTTTGAGACTAAAAAGCGTTTCGAATAGAAACTATTGAATAACAAATCCACTTCATGTTAAATATAAAACATTAAACCTTATGTTTTATGTAGGTAAAACTTTGAAGAAACACTCCATCATTCCTAAAACCATAACTGAATATGATCTACGTCTGCTACGTATTTTTCGTACTGTGGTTGAAAACGGTGGCTTCTCCGCTTCAGAGACTGAACTAGGGATCACCCGCTCTACCATCAGCGTTCACATGTCGAACCTAGAGAGTCGGATGAAACTTAAACTCTGTAGTCGGGGTCGAGGTGGATTTTCACTGACCGAAGAGGGACAGGCCGTATACCATGCTTGCATCTCACTATTTGACTCCCTTAATGACTTCTCAATGTTAGTTAACAATTTAGGCCAAGAGTTAAGTGGGGAGTTAATCTTATTTTGCGCCGATCAGCTCGATAGCACCATGCAAAAAAAGCTGGCCGAAGTGATCCGTTTCTTGCATCAAAAAGAACCTCAGTTGCATCTGATCTTAGATGGGGATTCTATCCATAATATTGAACGTGCTCTATTGCAGGATAAAGCCCATGTAGGCTTACTTCCCAGTTATCACCAAATAGAAGGCTTGAGTTACCAAACCATATACAGCGAACCTATTTATCTGTGTTGCAGTCGCCAACATCCCTATTTCGATATGAAAGATGATGAGATCACTGTGGAGATATTAGCTCAAGCGCCCTCAATTCATCCCGGCATCGATATCGACTCAGAAGGCCGAGAACAACTTAAAAAACTCAATCTTTCTGCCAAGGCATATCAGTTTGATACCAGAAAGACCTTGATATTATCCGGCTGCTACATAGGATATCTACCCGTGAGTTATATTAAGCATGAACTTGCCACTAAGCAGATGCGGATCATCCATTTTAATACCACACAATATCAATTTAATCTCTCTATGGTATTTAAGAAAAATCCAAGAGAAACACACAAAGTTGCGCTATTAAAAGCCGCTTTCGACAAGGTATTTTCTTAACAGATTGAAAGTGTATTCAGAATTCGTATTTCGAAGCAGACAAGCATGGCGTTTATCTTCTTTAATAGGTTTGCCTAATTTAATATTCCTTCCTCGAATAAAGATAATTAACATTCAGGTTATCTTGTTAATCGTCTCTGTCCAATTAATAACCAAGTAAACAGGGGTAGATGGTTAAATTGACAGAAACCTCTTTTCATTTTCGGTATCACAAGCATCTAATATCTATGTCCAGATATATCAATTAGGGTCGTTCACATATCAAGTTTATGCATAACTTCACCCCAAAGAGCTGTAAAGCAAAGAGTATTTTATGCTAAAAAATCAAATGTAGTACCCCTTTGCTACCACGTTAACAGGCTAACGCATTACATTATCCCTTATTCGTCATAGGAAGTAGGTTGTCGTCATGGGCGAACATATGGTCTTTTTACTGGCTCGCTTCAAAGCACAAAGCGGTAAAGAGGATGCACTTCTTATACTACTAGAAAGTGTAGTTATGGCGGCTAGAAATGAATTAGGTTGCGTAGAATATGAGCTTCATAAAGAAAATAATAAAAGAGGACATTTCGTCTTTTTTAAAAAATTTGTTGATAATGATGCCTATGAAAAACATCAAAACACCATACACTATAAACGTCTGATGAGGGAGGCACCCAAGCTAATATCTACACAACCCGAAATTATCATACTATCAAAACATCTATAAATACCCTCATGAAATTAACAATGGTTCCGATAAGATACATAGCTACCAATTTATTTGCTGTTAATGAAATAATTGTAGAAAAGTATTATATGTTTAAATTCAACATATTAAAAAAATTCGGTTGAGGAGTTTAAATTAACCATTATGAGCAATCTTTTTTTCGATAACCCGACTAGTCACTATCTGCCTATTCAGAAATCCATTCGAATTCAGGGACACGTGACCAGTATATCTTTAGAAAAGCTCTTCTGGGATCTGTTAGATCAAATAGCGGAAAGCCAAGGGGTAAAGAGAAATCAATTTATTGCTAGCTTGTATATTGAAGCGCTGAATCATCATGGTGATGTTAAAAATTTCACCTCACTGCTTAGATCTGCTTGTGTCCAACATATTTTGTCAGATAAAGGCCGATAGTCAATAACCTCAGCCCTTCGAATAAAACTCTGACTAGTTAAAGCCTTTCAACATATCCTCATCAAACTGCTCCAGTGACACAGTAAGCTTATCTTCAGCAATAACATGCTGCAGTTCAGCAATGTCTTTCTCGACCTTACTCATTGTCAACGTGTTGTTATCTAAGAAATAAACTTGTTTTAAACTCTCATAGTAGTAGTTCAAAACGATCAAAGCATTGAGGTCATGTTTTTTTGCTGCGACTTTAATGGATTTCAGTCGACGATAGATGCGATTCTGTAGCGCCTTAAGCCGCCACACATAATAGACCTCAGTCATAAATAATGTACCTTTTATGCGAAGCATCACTACCACACAAATTACCACAGCAAAAATCACTCCAAGCAAATTAAGGCGAAAGTTTCCAGTTGATCCTTCACCTGCTATATTCTCGCTAACGTTGCTCCCAAAGGCTGCAATTAACAAGGCACCGAATGCCAAAGATAGAACACTCAAACCAATGACTAGAGCAATACTCACCAGATTAAGGTGTTTTTTATAGCGTTTTTTATCAATATCGATTAGTTTCACACGATTTCTCCTTCAATCTGCTTAACCAGATCCAGCGGTTCTTCTATTTGGTGGGATCGTTATCATACTATAAAGGTGGTGCTGAAAAGTTCCTAAATTGGTATGAAGTTTCAAACTATATTTAGCCATCATCGATACAACATCGTTTAGAAGTAAAAACATCTAGACGTCTAGATTGACAGGCATCCGAAAATCTCATATTCTCTCCACTATTGAGATGTACCATACTGCTATATTATTCAAAATGACGTTAGCAGCGTGTTCCCGCTAGGAGGGCAATGGAAACTTATGGTTCGATACATACCCAAACCACTTGGGTGTAAAATAAACAAAGAAAGAGAGAACACTTTGACGACTTCAAACAACACAACACCAAACCACACCCAAGGTATTGCGCCTACAGCCTCCTTCTTGGCTCTAGTTCCACTGTTTCTATTTTTAGCGCTATTTATCGGTGCTGGGGTATATTTCCAGAGCCAAGGTGTCGATTTCGCTTTCTATCAACTGCCAAGCGTTGTCGCTATTTTACCCGCCATTATCTTTGCACTTATCATCTCAAAACAGAAATTGAATCAGAGCATAGAGACCTTTATCGGCGGCATAGGCCACGCAAACATTATTGCTATGTGCCTTATTTATCTGTTAGCTGGTGCCTTTGCAGCTGTCGCTAAAGCAACCGGAGGCGTAGATGCCACTGTCGCACTCGGCTTGTCGTTAGTGCCATCTAACTTATTACTTCCTGGTTTCTTTGTCATTGCTGCTTTTATTGCTACCGCAATGGGTACCTCAATGGGCACCATCGCAGCCGTAGCCCCTATCGCTTTAGGTGTGGCTAACGAAGCGCAAATTGAACTGGCCCTTATGGCAGGTGCAGTTATATCTGGCGCCCTATTTGGTGACAACCTTTCTATCATCTCAGATACTACGATTGCCGCAACCCGTACCCAAGGTTGTGATATGAAAGATAAATTCAAAGAGAACCTAATTTTCGCCATTCCAGCATCGATCATCACGCTTATCGTCTTTACCTTAGCGGGCCAAGGTCAGGCTGATGTGGCGACCCAAGAATTTGATTTCGTTAAGGTCATCCCCTACTTAACCATTTTAGTGCTTGCTGTTTCAGGCTTGAATGTCTTTGTGGTACTGACTATCGGAATACTGCTAGCAGGTATAACAGGCCTATTTACCATGGATTACGGAGTGATCCAGTTTGGTCAAGATATCTATGCAGGCTTCAGTAACATGCAAGAGATCTTTATTCTCTCTATGCTAGTTGGTGGCCTAGCGGCACTGATGCAGCAGCAAGGCGGACTCGCCTTTGTCAGTAAGCAGATTGAAAAACTTATCACTCGATTCTCTAAAGCTAAAGGTGGGGCGTCGACACGGGCATCAGAGCTTGGTATGGCCGGTATTGTTGCGTTAACTAACACCTGTGTGGCTAACAACACAGTCTCAATTGTGGTTACCGGTGATATCGCTAAAGAACTAGCACAAAAGCATCAAGTAACCCCTAAACGTGCTGCTAGTATCTTAGATATCTTCTCTTGCATCATTCAGGGCCTAATCCCTTACGGTGCTCAAGCCCTACTTATCGCTTCTGTCTTTAGCATATCGCCATTAGAAGCGGTAACTCACGCTTGGTACTGCATGATCTTGGCCATAGTCGCTGTCACTATTGTCATTTTCCGCAAGCGAGTCGCTTAGTCAACAACCTAAACGACAATACTGGAAATCAGTCTTTAATTTGATAAGGGAGTGCAGATAACTGCACTCCCTTTTTATTTGCTAACCATTTAATCCCTATAAACAGTCCAGCAAAGAGCAATATATTTGCTAACAATTTAATGCTGATTAACACTGCCGTCCTATTGAGAATTGATATCACTTAAGGCAAGTTTATATAAGCAAGAAAGTGTGCATGTGATAAGGAGATCTAAAATGAGACTCAGTTCTCGTTTAATTTAGCAGTGCTGTAAAAGCACTCTTTAATTCCTTACAAAAGTGAACATAATGCCACAAGAACAAGAACTTGATACGCATTCACCTCGTTATGATCTTCACCGATTAGTGGTACTAATGATATTCGCTGGCGCTTTTATCTCCGCCATCGGAATCATTACGTCAGTCTGGGGAAAATACCAAGTTATCGGTGCTGAGGTATTTGTCAGGCGAGCTGATTTTTTAGGCGATTACATTAATTCCCCTCTCGCCTATATCTACAATCTCTCATTAGTTATAGCGGGGACTTGTATTTTGCTCTCTATGTATGGCTTATTTAGGCTCAGACTAGGCTACTACAGTTATTATATCGCTGCTGCTGGCTTCTGGGTCGGCCTATCCATCATCCTTATTGGGGTGTATCCCATTAACTATCCCGATGAACACCGCCTAGTATCCACCAGCTTTCTTATCAGTACTTTTGCGCTTCACCTACTGACTATTACTATGCGTTTTAATCATAAAGATATCTCCTCTAACAAACTTGTTTTAATTAGTACGTTAGGCTTAATGAATGCAACAGGGTTAATCTATCAGCTTGATTGGCAAACCTTAGATTTTGGCCACTGTCACCATCTTCAAAGAAAATTATGTTGGGTATCGTTAAACATGTGGTTTCAAATCAGTACCACCATGCTTTGGTGCTTGACTCTAGCGCTAACGGTCAGAAAACTGGCTAATAATACCAAGCTCTTTATGACGTAACGAGTTATAGACTAAATAATGGTAAACTGCGCTCAGTCAGCCTTATATGTGTATCCTAAGAAAGATGGAACAAGATCCCAGCAAAATGCGTCTGGCTAAATATTTAGCTCAAACCGGACTATGCTCCCGAAGAGCCGCGACACGATATATCCGAGATGGTCTAATCACTTTAGATGGGCGCTTAGCCAATCATATCGATACCGTGACCCTAAGCGGCACTTCTGACACTGCATCTTGCCTTGAAATGCTAGCGTTTGATGGTAAACCCATCACTGGCGTAGAGATGAAACAGTATTGGGTCTTACACAAGGCTGTGGGAACAGATTCACGCCTGTTAATCGATGATCCAGCCAGTCTACTACACCTTCTGCCAGCGACACCAAGACTCTATCCTGTGGGACGCTTAGATAAAGATTCTAGGGGCTTGCTACTGCTCACTAACGATGGCGAGTTAACTCTGACATTGATGCACCCAAATTTCGGTCACTGTAAAATTTATCATGTCAGAGTCGACCGTGCGTTTGACGATAACTTCCTCCACTTAATGGCTCAAGGCGTCAGCTACCGTAAGATCACGACACTCCCATGTTCAATGAAACGATTAGCTGACGATCAATTTGAGATAATACTGACTCAAGGGCTAAATCGACAGATCCGCCGTATGACTCAAACACTAGGATTTAAGGTTATCGATCTTAAGCGGGTGCAGCTGCAAACACTCCAACTTGGAAATCTAAATGAAGGAGTGATGCGAGAGTTAACAGCCCCAGAAATAGCGGCATTGAAAGAAAAAATAGACTGATCGTCAAGAGTCATGTTGAACTTATGTCAGGATCCAGCTTGAGCCACACCTCGATAAACCATCAGCTTCGCTTTATCAAAAAAGCGCCCGCTTTAACTTTTTCATCAATCCCTCGGTTTAAACTCAATTATAAATTCTATTGAAACAACGACCTGAATCCATTAGGTCATTTTTACCCTATACCGTCAGTTTCTCCAATGCTAAAAATACTCGCATCTACTACCAATCAGTATATAGATGTGATCATTCACAAGGAGAATACAGTGAAGAAAGTTAAGATTTTCAAACAAGGGTTATTGGCAGCGAGTTTAATTTCTGCCAGCATTTGCAGCTACGCTGGGGACTGGAACCTCGGCAGTGGCATTTATGACATTACAGGACCCGCCGGTGACACGCATATGTTGGGCTATGGATTCCTCAATCCTACCCAAGGAATTCAAACCCGGCTTTGGTCGCGTGCCTATGCGATAGAATCCTTTGGCACTGGCGATATGGTTATTTTCGTCTCCACGGATCTGCACAGTATGCCTCAGGGCGTAAAACAAGGGGTAATGGCTAAATTAACCGCCGCATATGGCGAGCGATACTCTGATGCCAATGTGATGTTAACTGCTACCCACAATCACAATGGCCCTGGTGGCTTCGATCATAATGTGCTGCTTAACGCCGGCACTCTGGGCCATGACAAAAGACACCACGAGGCAATTGTTGATGGCATTTTTCAGTCAATTAAAAAAGCGATTGAAACCCGAAAGCCCGGCGAGATCTATTTCAATAAAGGGGAGTTGAGCGAAACAGGGGTTAACCGTAACCCGACTGCTTACGCACTCAATCCAGATCGTGGGCAGTACGGTACTAACATTAATGAAAATATGACTCTACTAAAACTGGTGGCTGACGATAACACAGAGATAGGTAGCATAAATTGGTTTGGAGTACACAACACCTCATTCAGTCAAAATCAAAGACAGATCAGCGGTGACAACAAAGGCATCGCCAGTCAGTTATTTGAAAAAAGTAAAGGCAGCAACTATCAAGATGCTAGCACCTTTGTCGCTGCCTTTGCCAACAGCACGCTAGGAGATGTCTCTCCCAATATCTGTGGACAACGTAATGGCTGTCGTTACACCGATTCAGGCAGTGCTCTGCTCTCTGGCACCAAGCAATTTGATAAGGCTAACGAGCTGTATCGACAAGCAAGTTTTCGCTTGAACAATGAACTGCAATTCCGTCATCAATATGTCTATATGCCGGAATATACCGTCAATGAAGAGTTTGCCTATGAACAAAACCAAGCGAGAGTCTGCGAGGGGGAGTTTGGTCTGTCATTTCTAGCAGGTTCTTGGCATGACGGTTATGCGTCAATTCTTGGTACTTGGGAAGGAATGAGCTTAATCAATAATCCAGCCTTTGCCATGCCGGGACTACATTGGTTTGCACCTATAGCCCATAACCAAGTTAGCCGTAAAATCTGCCAATATCCTAAACCTGGCTTTATTGCTCGCAGTACGGTCATTGGCGATCTCTATACTGCCCATATTCCTTTCCAAATTTTCACTTTAGGTGAACTTGCTATTGTCGCAGCCGCTGGTGAAATGACCACCATGGCAGGACGACGCTTAGAGAATCAATTACTGGATCAACTTCGAAGCATCGGCGTAAAACATGTTGTAATAGCGGGCCTCGCCAACGCTTACCATGGTTACATCACCACACCGGAGGAGTATCAAGCCCAAAGATACGAAGGGGCTCACACCATTTTTGGACCTAATACGGCGCCAGCCTACATGCAAATCTACGCTGAGATGGCAGATGCCATAGTGAGTAACAGACCCGTTGCTGCAGGGCCCACACCTCCAGATCTCTCCCTCAGTCAGGTCTTACTGACACCTGACACGGTTGCTGACGGCAAACCCATTTATGAACACTTCGGTCAAGTACACCATGATGCCAACCCTGAGTACTTGGTCAATGATGAGGTCTATGTCAAATTCAGAGCTGGTACACCAAAGAACAACTATCTGACCCAAAATACGTTTTTAGAGGTACAGCGCTGGACAAATGGTCAGTGGCTAACCTACCGCACTGACAATGATATCGACACCACCTTTATTTGGTATAACGACCCTAACCTGCTGTGCATCGACTGCTCATTCGCTGAGGTGAAATGGACACCAGATGTTAAAACGCCAACGGGTATGTACCGAATCATGCATAAAGGATACTGGAAAGACGGCTTCAATCAGCACTATTACGAAGGTTATTCGCAGGATTTCCATGTCGCGAACATCAAGAACCACGTGGCATTAAGCAGCACTCACAACACTTATCTGTCCGCGGATCAAAATGGAGGGCAAGGACTCAATGCCAATGGGGTGGCTATCGACAGTTGGGAAACCTTCGGTGTAGTACGGTTTGATGAAAACCGCACTGTGGCTCAATCAAATCAATGCATCAAACATGGCGACACTATTGGACTAAGAACTGGAAATGGTCATTATTTCAGTGCTCCTGGTAATGGCGACTTGGATGCCGACCGTTCACACTTTAGAGCTTGGGAGCGTTTTAGACTCATCAACCTCAGCAATCCTAGCGGTTGCTTGCAAACAACCGATGCCGTCGCCTTGCAACACACCAGTAGCCAGAAATTTATAGCCGCTGAACCCAACGGACAAGCCGTGGCGAAATGGGCAGCCTTAGGGGCATGGGAAACCTTCGGAGTGACACTTATCGAAGAGAAACTTAAGCATGAGGAGATATCACTGCTCAGTGACCATGGCACTTATGTGTCTGCAGATAACGCTGGGGGCGGCCATGTATTTGCCAATCGGAATCACATGCAGAAATGGGAAAAATTCCAGCTGAGAACCCTGGAACCTGACAACGTATCCAACTGTATCCGCAGCGGCTCGCGCATCAGTTTACGCACCGACCGAGGCTTCTTTTTCAGTGCCCGCAGCAATGGAGACATGCTGGCTAATGGCGCAAGATTAGCCGAATGGGAAAAGTTCACCTTAACCAATCACAGTAACAGTGGTTGTATGCAGGATGGCGACGTTATTTCACTGCAAAGCACTCACGGTAAATACATGATGGCCAATGCTACAGGGCCGATGAAAGTGACTGCTGGTAGCCAACAAATCGCAGCATGGGAACGGTTTAGAATAACGATCCACTAAGCCAAATATTCACTAAGAAATGCTCGATTTAGTCGACATCTAGGGTACCTTTCAACGATTCTGTTTGTTAGGTGCCCTACTACTCTTTCACATCACTATTGTCTGTATAGCTTGATTCACTAAGATTTATCGACGGGATTTTTCAACAAGGCAACAAGTTCACTGCGACTGGCGATCCCCAACTTTTGGTACATACGATATAAGTGGTTAGACACCGTTGACGGTGATAACTCCAGCACTTTGGCCACCTGCTTAAAGGTCATCCCTTTTTCAAGCCAAGATGCGATCTCTAGCTCCCGCAAAGTCAGCTTATCCAAAGGTCCAATCAAGCGAGCCTCGATTTTAAACAAACTTTCAGCCGCGACGATATTGAACATCACTTCATCACACTTTATTTCTGCCGGCCCTTCGATCTTATAGGGAAAATAACTGCTATCGACAGAGTCTGACTCTAGACCGCTTAGGAATTGCTGAAAACCCGAAGAAATATGCCAGTAATAGCCATGTCGGTCGCAAATAGCGAATGCTTCACCATCACCTTGCTCGGGTAAACTGAGTTTGTAATTATGATCGCCAGCCGATACCAGATGTTGAACCAAACGATTAATAAGCAGCTGTTCTTCCTTGGTAAAGTCTTTTGACTCATCGGAACGATACAAACTAATTAACGAATACAGTTCACTGGACTTCTCTTTATATGCCGTCGAGATAATTCGGCTTATTCCGTAAGGCTTAAACAATATCTGGTAGAGCTCTGAAGAATAAAACTCGTCATCCGGTAAAATATCACTCATTAAAACACTGGTATTAAGGTTTTTCATCACCATCTTGGCCATCGGGTTATAGATAAGGCTATTCCTTAACTTTTCACCGTATTGATTATCCAGCCCATAGACCTCACAACAATGGAACTCATAAGTTTGATAACTTCCCGTGCCCCATAATGCAGCATCGGCGGAACACAAGTTAGCAAACTGCTCTAGAGCCCAAGCTCTAAAAGAGATCGGCTCCCAGTCACTCGCTCGGCAATATAAGTCTCTAATGAAGTTTTCCGAACCTGTCACCGTACACCTCTGCAATGTATGAATAAAATATTGTCCTAAACAACAAAGAACGGTACACGAGCGCAGTAACATCCGCTAGACATCATCAGCACTGTAGTGATTAACGCCAAAAAATAAGATTGATACAATACCACGTACTGAACAATCTTAATTGACAGCACAATGTTTCTCGATTGTAATCGAATGAAAAACTAACTGACTTGAGTCGTATTCGTCAATTTATTTCTGAATATTCTCTCTACACATAAAGTAAAAAACAGATTTAAACTTGTTATCTTCTTTAATCCTCTTTACGGTCCCCCGTGAACTAATGTGTAGATATTTTTGCGAAGTAATAGTTTTGCTCTTGGAGCACTCCTGCAGAGATTAAATGTCCGCTCATAGCACTCTATGAATCTAAAGAGATTGCCAACGTCTAGTGAACTGGGATTATAATGGTCGTGAATCGCACAAGAGTTAACTGCTAATGAAAATTTTAATAAACAATGACCGAGAAACTGTCGCGCGTTTGCGCGAGCGTATTCCGACATTCGAGTGTGTGCCGGGTTGTCACGATTGCTGCGGGCCAGTAACCACGTCCTCAGTAGAGATGGCGCGCCTACCGGTCAAGACTGACGCCGAACATGATGCCGCATTAGAGAAGTGGGATTGTGTGCACTTGGGCCCTAAAGGCTGCAATGTATACGAGCAACGCCCCTTGATTTGCCGAGTGTTTGGCACCACACCCAATATGCCCTGCCCAAATGGTTGTCGGCCAAAAGAGATGATAGACACGAAAACAGAGGCTGAAATTCATCACTACATCGCCAACACACGACAAGTATTGGTCTAATACCATCGGCATTAGCCCAATCGACAAGAGTCACCCGACCTGACATAAAAAAAGGCGTCTAAGTTTTCACTTAAACGCCTTATAGAACTTATAACTCGTAACCTGAGGCTAGTTAACAATTTCCATTTCGGCTAACAAGTTATCGGCATTATCCAGATACTTCATTACCCATAGCATATAACGGCTATCGACCTGAATAGAGCGGTTAGTCTCAGTATCGTAACCCCAATCACCAATGATGCTCTCATACACACCATCAAACAGCAGACCCACTAGCTCAGCACGACCGTTTAAGGTTGGCGAACCTGAGTTGCCACCAGTAGTATCTAAAGTTGACAGAAAATTAACAGGGACTGAATCGATTGATTTCATATAGAAATCGCCATACTGCTTCTGCTGAATAAGCTCAAGCTGCTTAGACGGTGCATCGAATGGGTTCGCACCAGTATCTTTCGCTAAGATACCCTCTAGACGAGTGAAAGGCACCGCCTTTAAACCATCTTGAGGCGAGTAGCCTTTCACATGCCCAACAGTCACTCGCAAGCTTGAGTTCGCATCAGCATAAACTGGATTGCCTTGCTCAGTATTAAAAGCGATGATGGCATCCATATACTGAGGGCGTACCTTCATCAACTTACCCTCAAGCTCTTTATCTTTCTTCTCAGAAGCCATATCGGTGTCATACATGTCAACGGCAAGCTGAATGAAAGGATCGTTTGATGCCTTAAAGTCAGCAACAGACTTGTTCATCCAAGCGAGACGAGTCTCCATATCACCGAGTGTTGTCTTGGCATACATCATGTCTAAAGTCTTAGACAGTTTCTTCTCATCTAAGGTCTTACCAATACCAAATGCCTTGTCCAGCGCAGGAATACGCTCACTCGCAGGCAATACGGCATAGCGCGTTAGTAAATCAAGCAGTACCGCTTTATCAACACTCGCCGCATAACGACGGTCGATACGTTCCATACCTGATTTAAAACGAACGATGTCACGCGCTTGATAACCTGGCTCACGCGCCATATCATCAAGCTGCTGTTCGTTGGCTAAACGGTAGAGTTTACGAGCTGTTGGCACCATAGTGGTATATTTGATATAGCCTAGGATAATGTCACGGGCTTGATTTTCTTGCCCTTCCACGATCAACTTATCCAGTTCAGCCATTGTCTGACCATATTGCTGCTGACGTTTACTGTCTTTGTTAATCCAGTTGGCCAACTCAGATTCACGTCCTTTACGTTCATTAAGCATGGTCGACTTACCATAAAACTCAATCATTGAAGTAAAGTTCTTGGCGTAGTTGGCTAAACCAGCGATCAGGTTTTCATACTTAATACGCTCATCACTGCCTTCTGGCGCTGTCTCTTTGATTATCTCAATAAAACGCTCACGCAGCATCTTGCCTTCTGGGTATGCCCATTCAAAAGTATTTTCAACTTCATTGGCTGTGCGGTAACGATTGGTACGGCCTGGATAACCTGCCACCATCACGAAATCACCTTCACTGACACCTTTAGCAGAGACTTTCAAAAAGCTCTTTGGCTCGTAAGGCACATTGTCTTTACTGAAATCAGCAGGCTTGCCGTCTTTAGACACATAACCACGGTAGAAGGAGAAATCGCCGGTGTGACGTGGCCACATCCAGTTATCGATATCGCCGCCGTATTTACCAACGCTTGCAGCCGGGTTATAAACCAGACGCACATCGCGGATCTCTAGCTGCTTCACTAAGTAGTACTCAAGGCCGCCGTGAAAACTATAAACCTTACAGCGATAACCATCTTCGGCCTCACATTCAGCCACTAACGCTTTCTCTTTCTGCTCAATGCCTAGGTAATAGTCGTTACCAACCTGACTCTCTAAGCCTGTTTTTACCTTATCAGTCACATCGGTTACCACTTCAGTCACGTAGATACGTGAACCGGGCGTTGCCTGTAACTCTTCACTATAAGATTTAGCTAAGAAGCCATCCTTAAGCAGGTTTTTCTCAGGTGTTGAATTGTATTGAATTGAACCATAAGCACAGTGATGGTTAGTCACGGCCAGTCCTTTAGAGGAGACAAACGATGCAGTACAGCCACCTAGGCTGATAACCGCATTCATCGGGAATTCAGTCAGCTTAGAGATAGATTTTACATCAATCTCTAGCCCTTTCGCGTTAAGTTCATCTGCCATTGCTGGCAGTTGGTGTGGTTGCCACATACCTTCGTCAGCCTGTGCGCCAAATGTGGCAGCAACAGCGACGGTGAGAAGCCATTTCTTCATGTTGTTAAATCCATTTTTTAATTATTAGTTTGATGATTCTCATCCTGTTTTACTCGCATCAATTGCTCAGCAGTTGCAGCCTATAAACTTCGCCTTAGCAAAATCGGAGCATAAAAAAAGCCGAGTTCGATATTTTCATATTCGAGCTCGACTTTATCATAGGCAAAGTGGCTTACAAACCCTTTGCATTAATCCCTTACAAAGCGAAGTAATCGGCAAAGTAAAGGATGTTATACGGTTACTTATCACTCAGTATTAAAGCGCCACCATCAACTGGGCTGCAATAATGACGATACCTAATACGCCAGTAATGGCTAGCGCCGGCTTGCCACCGCACACTTGATAACCTCCGCTCGCTTTAGGACGCTGTTTCAGTATCATCATAATCGGTAGGAAGATAATGATAAACACCAGAGGCACCGCCGCAAAACCCAATACGGCAACGAAGCCTTCAGGAATATAGAGGGCACATAACACTGGTGGAACGAAAGTAATTAACCACGTTTGAACCCGACCCACTACAGTGCTTTTCGCGCGAGTTAACTCACTAATAAAGTCATACAGACTTAAGGTCACACCGATAAAAGAGGTCACTAAGGCAAAGTCTGCAAACAGTGAAATGCACTTACTAACCCAAGGTTGTGAGGCGATATCTTGCAAGGAGGTAATCAACCTTGGCAGTGAACCGCCAAAGCTGTGGATCTCTTGTGCTCCCACGGTGCCCAAAGTCACTAATAACCACAGAACATAACAAAATAGTGGCAAGGTCGAGCCGATTAGCAACACCTTGCGTAAATTAAGCGCGTCGCCGTCTAAGTAACGCACTAACGTTGCGATACAAACATGAAAACCAAAAGAGGTGAACACCACAGGAATTGCGGCCATCCACAGGTCAACTTTCCCCTCTTCCATTGCCATTACAGCCATTTGTGATGGGCTGACTTCAGGAAGTAGAAAGCTAACAGTGATGACCAACAGCGCGATCATTAATGAAAATAAAACCCGTGATACCTTATCGACCCAAGCCACACCTAACCCAGCAAGCAAACCAAGCGTCAGGGTAAATACCACTACAGCAAGTTGATTATCTAAAGATATGCCGAACATGGTTTCAGCTTTCAACATTAGCAAAGATGAGCCACCAGTAATGTAAGCAGCAGTTAAGGCGAATAACAAACTGAGAAAGGAGGCGCCCTGTATTAGCTGCCCTTTCTTACCCAATATTTTGCCAGTAATTGCGTGCAGATTATCACCTACCCCAGCACGTAGATTAACTTCTAGCATCAACAGAGAGGTGTAAGCTGATAGACCCCAAATAACAACGAGTAGCACGATAGCGGGGATAATACCGAGTGCAGCAGTAGCTAAAGGCAGCGCTAACATTCCGGCGCCGATGGCCGTTCCTGCGACGATAGCGATAGAGCCAAGCATTTTTAAATTCACAAATTTGTCCTGTTAGATATATTTTTATTCTAGATTTTTGGTAAGTCTGATTTAGAACGATTTGGCAGGAATGGTTTAGCAAGATATGAAATCATGATTAACGGCCTCCAATCGAATCAGGTCTGCTGACCTTTGTGATCACAATTGGCCTCAATGACTAGTTAATAGTGTTATTTTCCCTATCGACAAAGCCACTGAGGCTGAATAAATCGAGAACAAAATAGATATACAGATTTCACTACAGCATAACTCTTGTAAAATGACAGAGGGGGACATTAACAGAGCCAAACCCAGTCGGCAAGCCACTTGTGAACAAATTAGACACAGACTCAAAATAGCAACATTTTGATATCATAAGGTTAAACTTTTCCTCTATCCGCTAAACATAAATTGCTGAGATTCACCTAGGCTGAAACCCGTGACAGTGATAACGCTTTCGACCTAAGCGTTTGATGCCTTGTTGCACTCTCGTTTTGAATCAGTATAATTCGCCCACTACTTCAGGGGAGTAGCCACCAAATGTGCCACTAGCAAACGGATTCATTTGGGTGAACATCAACATACTTGGCCACATCGTCATGGTATTCACGACAATCAAACATTAAGTAGAGATTGTTAGGCAAGACCTGAGCGCAGTTACCGCCAATATTGCTTGCAATATTTTAAAAGGGGGCCGGTTACTGTTCTCAGAATTTTAGCCCCCTGGGAACTCACTTAGTGGAAGCTTTACTCGCATCAACCTTCACCGTCGCCATTGCCGAAATCGGCGATAAGACTCAGCTACTCGCGCTTATCCTTGCAGCTAGATTCAGTCATCTTAGCGGAGCAAAAACGGCGATCATTCTCGGGATATTTATCTCAACCTTAGCCAACCATTTTGCCGCCGCTTGGGTAGGCCAATGGGCTATCGGTTTTATCAGTCCAGACCTAGCACGTTATATCGTTTCAGGGGCATTTTTCATCATTGCACTTTGGGTGCTAATTCCGGATAAGATGGATGAAGAGCAGAGTCGCTTTTATAAGATGGGACCATTCCTCGCCACCTTTATTCTATTTTTTATTGCCGAAATGGGCGATAAAACTCAAATAGCAACCGTCGTACTCGCTGCCAAATATGATGACCTTGCAATGGTGGTGATGGGCACAACATTGGGCATGATGCTCGCCAATGTACCTGTGGTTATCCTTGGGCATTTTAGTGCAGAGAAGTTGCCTATGACCTTGATACACAGGGGATGCGCTGTACTATTTGCACTATTAGGTGTCGCTACATTACTGTTTTAATCAAGCCACGAGTCACGGGCTAAAGACAGAGCAAAGAAAGTTGCGAGTTCAAGCTGAGAAAAGCTCTCAATCCTTAACCCGCAACCTTCGTTTTTAGTTTCTTTTGGATCTAAGCTTATAGCTCTAAACTGCTTTTAACTCGTAACTCGTAGCTAGAAACCCACAGCTGCTCTTAGCTGGCTTTACTTAAGCTCGTCAGCACTAATGCCCAGAGCCTTGGCAATACCTTCGCCATAAGCAACATCAGCCTTCATACAGTTCTGGATATGACGGATCTGAATATGTCTATCAGCACCGCCAACTTGAGCTGCAGTATTGGCAAATAATCTTTGCTGCTCATCACTGCCCATCAATCTGAACAGATCGCCAGCTTGACTGTAATGATCATCACCACTTTGGCTATAAGCATCCGCATCACCATCTATCTGCATTGGTGGCTCACTAAAGTCAGGCTGTTCCTGCCATTGGCCTTGAGAGTTTGGCTCATAACCTATGGTGCGACCCGCATTGCCATCGGTGCGCATTTGTCCATCTCTGTGGAAAGAGTGGAATGGACATTTAGGTGCGTTAACCGGGATATGACTATGGTTTACACCTAGACGATATCTCTGAGTATCACCGTAAGAGAACAAACGTCCCTGCAACATCTTATCAGGTGAGAAACCGATACCAGGTACGATAGTTGTCGGTGCGAATGCAGCCTGCTCAACATCAGCAAAATAGTTATCCGGATTACGGTTAAGCTCTAGTTCACCCACTTGGATCAAAGGATAATCCTTGTGTGGCCATACTTTAGTTAAATCGAAAGGATTAAACGGACAATCACCTGCCGCAGTCTCTTCCATGATCTGAACGTATAGAGTCCACTTAGGGAAATCACCTTGCTCAATCGCATGCAATAGATCAGCTTGATTACTTTCACGGTCCTTAGCAATGACCTCAGCAGCTTCTTGATCCGTCAAATACTCAATACCTTGCTGAGTTTTGAAGGTGAACTTCACCCAGTAACGCTTATCATCTTTGCTAATAAAACTGTAAGTGTGAGAACCAAAACCATCCATATGACGGAAAGATTTAGGGATACCACGATCACCCATGGTTATCGTTACTTGATGTAATGATTCTGGTGACAAGGTCCAGAAATCCCAGTTGTTGTTAGCGCTGCGCATGTTCGTGTGAGGATCGCGCTTCACCGCATGGTTAAGATCTGGAAATTTAAGTGGATCTTTAAGGAAGAAGACAGGCGTATTATTACCCACTAGATCCCAGTTACCTTGCTCGGTGTAAAACTTAATTGCAAAACCGCGAATGTCACGCTCAGCATCCGCAGCGCCACGCTCACCTGCAACCGTCGAGAAACGCACAAAAACTTCACTCTCTTTACCAATCGACTCAAACATCTTAGCTTTAGTAAACTTGCTAATGTCATGGGTAACAGTGAAACGACCAAAAGCACCAGAACCTTTAGCATGCATACGACGTTCTGGGATCACTTCACGGTCAAAGTGAGCTAGCTTCTCAAGAAACCAAGCATTCTCAAGCAGCATAGGGCCGCGCTTGCCTGCTGTTTTAACATTTTGATTATCGGGTACCGGTGCGCCAAACGCTGTGGTCAATTTCTTATCCATAATAAACTCCTAGAACTCACATCAATCATTATAATAAAGTTGGTCATCAGCTTAAAAACTTTAATTAAATTAATAATATCAGCATGAAAACAAACTGGTTACTTGGTCGTTCAAGAAAGCGAATAATCACGCTTTTCATTAACCCAAGTTTCGATCAGATCATAAATAGTTGCCATGGTCACCGTTCCTAACGCTTTATATTTAATAACGTGTAACTATGTCGATGAGATAAGAGTAGTTAAAAGTCACACAAGAATAAAGCGATTAAAACAGATTAACCTAAAAGGATTTGACGATTAATATTATTTCAGTAAAGGAACTCAGCAGCTTTTCATTTGCTGGAGAGTATTCTTTTAAGTTGTTAGTCACATTGATGTAAATCAATTAAGTGAATTAAATTTAATTTACTATCAATTAGTTAATGAAAATTAATAAACGTAAAGGAAAGCGTTAAACTGAGCTTAATAAATAAGAATCAAAATCTGGCAACGATATCAATCAGAAGCTGCGGGGTTATCTTTATGAAGCTTAACCAAGTAATAGGCATCGATGAGTACGATAAAGAAGTTAACCAATGCCACAGGAATGGCATCGATGGCTAAGCCATAGGCAACAAATAAAGCAGCACCAATCAGATTCCACCAGCGGAGTTTCTTGATATTTGACATCATCAATGAAATTGCAATCACAACTGAAGCTAGATACCCAAGCCACTCCCAAATGGTTGCGTTATCCATATAAGCTCTCCTGATAATCCCTTTGCTAGATAATCGTCATTATGAACAAAATCTGCTCACTGGAAAAGCTTAATTAATCAAATAACAACAATCCATTGATAACTAACGTTTAACGCTTAACAACCGCCGCAGTCATTCTAGGATTTACAACAAAAGCAGCATATGTTGCCGAACATAACTGCGCTAGTCAGCGATGACTATTTGATTTTTAACGCTTAACAACCGCCGCTGTCATTCTAGAGATGCAACATAATTCACCAGCGCTATTATGGATAAGCACTTCCCATACTGAGCTACGTTTACCTAAATGAACGGCTTTAGCTGTCGCGGTCAATATGCCATTACGTGATGCTTTAAGATGATTGGCGTTAATCTCTTGGCCGACGCAGTAGTACTGCTCAAAATCAACCGCAAAATTAGCGGCATAACTAGCAACAGTTTCCGCCAGAGCCACATTCGCCCCACCATGAACGATGCCAAGCGGATTGTGAATAGCAGGCGTTGCAGGCATCGTCGCTTTCATATAATCAGCACCGATTTCAGAGATTTTTATCCCCATGGTCTGCATCAAAGTCCCCTTTCCATGCATTCCAGAATCCATTTTAGCACAATCTTCTAAACTTACAGGTCTAAACCAGATACTCATACCTTAGCCTTTTATTATCATAATAAGCTCACAGTTTACTGGGTCACGCAGAAAATTTAAACAAGTGTTTGAGTTGAGTCTCGTTAAGAAGACAAAGCAAAGAATGATGGGTGGCTCTCGAACATTCTTATTTTTGATGCCAATTCGTTTGAAAACGATCGGCTTTAAGTGAACATTCGGGAGCCGTAGGGCAAGCGGTATCACTATTTTTCTTAACTAGCCCGGCAGATAAGCTGGGCTAGCTTAAATAGAGATTAAAGATCTTGGCTAACCGCTTCTAATGTTAACTTGATCATCTCATTCAGCGTCTGTTGGCGCTCTTCAGCCGTTAAGTGAAGTCCCTGTCTGATATGATCTGTCACTGTCATCATCGCCAGCGCATTAGCACCGTATTCAGCTGCCACACCATACAAACCTGCCGCTTCCATCTCGACACCTAAAATGCCGTACTTTTCCATAAGATCGTAACGCGCTTCATCGGAGCTATAGAAAAGATCAGAAGAGTAAAGGTTACCCACATGGTAGTTAACACCTAGTTTATCAGCCGCATCGGCCGCTTTTCTCAACAGATTGAAATCTGCAATCATAGCGAAATCGGTATTTTCAAAACGAGTACGGTTAACTGCAGAATCCGTACTAGCCCCCATGGCCATCACGACATCCATCAACTTAATCTTGTCACTTACAGCGCCACAAGAACCGATACGAATGATGTTCTTCACGCCATATTCAGTGATCAACTCTTTAGCATAGATAGAGATAGAAGGAATCCCCATGCCTGAGCCCATCACAGAGATCTTCTTACCCTGATACTCGCCCGTATAACCCAGCATGTTACGGACATCCGTCACCAACACTGCGTTGTCAAGAAAGTTTTCGGCGATATACTTAGCTCTTAGTGGGTCGCCAGGCATAAGGACAGTCGTTGCAAATACGCCAGCTTCAGCATTGATATGTGGAGTCATGTGTTTTTCCTAATAAGTTCAGTGCCGCTTCAATTAACGACACAATAAAATAATGTTAATAGCGATTAATGCGCTAAGGGTTAACTCGCTAAACTAAACAGTAAGCCTGCGATGGTACCGCTCATTAAGTTGGCTAATGCAGCAGCAATAAGCGCCTTCATGCCTATGGTACTAAGGTCATGGCGACGCTCAGGACAAAGTGCTGCTAAGCCACCTATCACCATAGCTAAAGAGCCGATATTGGCAAAACCACATAAGGTGAAACTGATAATAATCTGGGTCTTCTCAGACAGTTGATCGGCAACCTTAAGGAAATCGATATAGGCGACAAACTCATTGATCACCATTTTTTGACCAATAAACGACGCCGCTTGAACTGCTTCACTCCAAGGTACACCCATGACCCAAGCAAGTGGTGCAAGCAGATAACCTAAGATCATCTGCATGGTCAATTCACCAAAGCCGAACCAGCCACCAATCCCGCCGATGATGCCGTTCACCATCGCGATCAACCCGACAAAGGCTAACAACAGCGCCGATACCGCGATCACTTGTTGCATGCCCATTGCCGCACCGCCAGCTGCAGCATCTAAGACGTTGGCTGGTCTATCTTCCTGCTCATCCATTATCTTCTTGATGTCATTTTGAGGTTGCTCTGTTTCAGGCCAGATAAGCTTGGCAAACAGTAATCCCGCAGGCGCCGTCATAAAGGCAGCGGTCAAAACATATTTAACATCAACGCCCATCTGGATATAACCGATCATAGTGCCGCCGGCAACTGAGGCTAAACCACCGGTCATCACGGCAAACAGCTCAGAGCGGGTCATATGCTTCACGAAAGGGCGCACCATTGAAGGCGCTTCGATAGGACCAACAAAAATATTGGCTGTCGCTGAAAGGGATTCAGCACGGCTGGTGCCAAGCAGTTTCGAAAGACCGCCACCAATCACACCGATAATCAGCTGCATAATCCCTAAATAATAAAGAACGGCAATGAGCGAGCTGACAAACACCACCACAAACAGCACGTTAATAACGAAGATGAAGCCAACACCAAATTTGGCTAGGTCACCAAACAGAAAAGATAAACCCTCATTAGCATAACCAATGACGTGCATCACACCACCGGAAGCGCTGTCTAACATAGACTGCCCCATAGGCACATACATCACAAACGCACCGAAGGCGACCTGAAAGGTTAATGCACCTAGAACAGTGCGCAAATTGATCGCGGTTCTCTTTTCTGAAATAAGTACAGCCAAACCGATAAGGCTGATCATTCCCAACAAACTGATGAAAACTTCCATACATTTTTTACCGAGATAACGTTTAGATGTCGGCAGTTTATACAGGCTTAAATTAGCTGCAAGCGATATGCGTCAATTTATAAGAATTAAATGTCACTTTTAGCCGATTAAACCGCACAATAGTGCTTAAACGATAAAAACATCCCAGCAAGCACAACATAAAGATCACAGACTTCATAAAAAATATATGGAAAACAAGTAGAAAAACATAAAATAAGACGCAAATGCGTCAAGATGTATCAAGCGCATTCAACCAACCTATCGTCCATATCACGTTAGATTAAGATCTAAATAATACAAAACAGTAATTCAATAACCTATAGAAATAGCCTGTTAATCATAAAAATGACAGTTAAGCTGCATTTCTAGAAAGAAGGGGATATAAAAACCGCCTTAGGCTAAGTCGTTAACGATTTTAATAGCTAAAGGTGAGGGTTAACGTGTTCTAATGAGTCAGGATCACATCCTAATGCAGTGGAACTGCCCACATAAGTAATGCCTTTGTTAATATCAAAATCAGCAGCAATAATTTGAGTTTGTTTCTTGAAGAATTGATACAACAAATCAGCATCGACAAATCCTGTGTTGATGGCTTTATCTAACTTGGGATAATCATTGCCACCTGCCGCATTATAACTTGGGAGCGTAAAGCTATAATTATCACGTATATTGAAACCCCGATCGCCAATTTTACTGATGTCTACTGTGTTGTCAGTGCAGTTGACTAGCATCTCTATTCCGGTAATTTGCGCATAACCTCCAGAGCCTCTCGTTATCGTAGCAACTGACGTTAAATATTCTTTTATTTCAGCCCCCGTCATTGTATTGAAGGTGATAGTATTGCCAAAAGGTTGTACCGACAGTACGTCCCGGTAAGTGATCTCACCGGCTTCAATAGATGCACGCACTCCACCTGAATTCATGATGGCAAAATCAGCTTTTACTGGCCCACTGCTCTGTGCCATCGCGATTAAGCGACCTAAGTTAGTTTGTTGACTGCGCACCAAATCGCGATCGCCAATAAGCTCCCCTTTAGTGAAGCCGATAACCTCATCGAGCTTATTTTGTCCACGTAATTGAAAGGGCTCTAGAAAATCCTTCAGTTGTTGATCGGGCTTGATTGCTTTACCGACTAAGACTCGTTCAGCATTGGCGTCTTTAACTTTCAGGTTCACTGGAATTAACTCAAACTTAGCCAGATTCAATTTACCATTGAAGAATTCAAAATCTGCACGGCCCACATATTTGCCCCATTCATGAGCCTGCATTATCCATGTGCCATTTTGCTGATCAGGAATACACTTATCTCCAGGGTTAAAATTGGCATACTGTTCTGTATTGGGCTCCATACAAACCGGATTTTGGGAATGTCCACCAAAAATAGCCTGTAACATTCCCTCATCAACAGATCTTGCCATCAATACATCACCAGGCGCATTACTGCCATGTTGACCATTGTCATAATGTCCCATATGAGTCACTGCAAAAATAATATCAGCCGAGTGCTGCTGTTCTATCTCTGCGATAACATTTTTAATTTCTTGTTGGGGATGGGTAAAAGTCAGCTCACTCACATACTCTGGGTTACCAATTCTAGCCGTGTCTTCTGTTGTCATGCCAATGACGGCTAGCTTAAGGCCATCAAGCTCAAAAATTTTATAGGGTTCAAAGTAGCGCACCTGCTTAGCGACGCCATCAACTTCAACTGATGTATAGATGTTTGCTGCCAGCATAGGAAATTTGGCCCATTGCCTTTGCTTTTCCAGTATTGTTAGTGGGTTATCAAATTCATGATTGCCAACAGCCATCACATCATAACCAATATGAGACATACCTTTAAAATCTGGCTCTGCGTATAACAAGTCCGATTCAGGTACACCTGTATTAATATCACCACCAGAAAACAGTAAAACACGGTTTCCTTGGCCTTCGACTTCTTGACGTATGGAGTCAATCAAGGTTTTTCGTGCTGCCATGCCATATTCACCGTGCTTGTTCTCCCAAAAACGACCGTGGTTGTCATTGGTATGCAAAATGGTGAATTGAGTGCAGGCATCACCTGCTGCGGCGCACGTTGCAAAAGTCTGCGGGTTACCACACCCAGATAAAAGCGGCATGACTATTATAACTAGCAGGCTGCCGATAAAATTAACACGCATAGTAAACCTCACCATTTTATTGTGGCTTTGTGATCTATCCAAAGTGACGTTTGAGTGGGATAAGAAAAAGTCGAGATAGTTTCTCTCGACTTTTGTTTGCACTGTTATATCAACTAAGACTTAGCTTTTACGTCTACGCCACATGGCTAGTGGCAACAATAATCCCAGCAGACCACCGAGTGAACCAGCACCATCTAGCTCTGTCCAGCCATCACCTTGCACGTTTTTCACTGTAACAGTCACATTCTTGCTCACTGAGTTTATACCGTCAGTTGCAGTCACAACAAATATCAGTGAGCTATCAAGCAACACCTCAGGTGCGGTTAACTTAAGTATCGCCCCCTCGCCTTCAAACTCCACAGTTTCACCGGCAATTTGCACCCAACTAAAGCTAATTGCTTCGTTTGCTGGATCGGCACTGGCCTCTAATGTGATTGGTTCACCTTCTTCAACTGAAGTTTCGCCTAAGATGTTAATCTCGATAGCTAATGGCGCATCTTTTACCAGTAAATCGACCACTTCGTATGCTTCAAACTCACCATCACTTACCGTTAGTTTAAATTGGTATGGCGTGTCGACAGCAACAATTGGCGCTACTGCGGTTAACACCGCACCATCAGTGTCAAAGGCAAGTTCAGGCCCAGACACTTGAGTCCAAATGAAGGTTAGTACTTGTCCCTCTGCGCCTTTTGTCCCTGTTGCATCAAAGGTAAAGCTAGCGCCTTCGTTCACCTCAGTAGGCGCATCGATGACAAAGTCCACATCTAAATCAGGAACTGGCGCATCGTTACATAGAGCACCATAGATATCTTGCACCCATTCCGGACGGTCGATGTAGGGATTACGGTTACCTTGATACTCATAGACAGCCGTGTTGCGGTTTTGCTCTAAGGTATCAACGGGATCTTGTTTGTGCCACGCATACAAGGTACACAGTTTACCGGCTTCTAACTTCTCGCCATCGGTGCCTATGGAATCCACTAACTTAAGATCGCCATTATTACTCGAATGCCCGCCTTCATAACGAGTATCCATATAGAACATCATACGAGCCACATCACCTTTAACTGCATCTCTAGGCTCAAAGGTTCCGAGTTTAGTATCAACTAAGTTATCTGGTGCTTGTGATACTGGAGTACCACCGTTGTCGAAATCGTAGTTACTACGAGCACCGTTAACTTGTGGCATAGCGGGTCGTAAATGGTGAGCATCTGTGTTGCCATATCCCCCCTCTACACCGTGACTCTGGGGCCATACATGTTCACGGTTCCAGTCATCAGTATTGCCACCATTATCATGCTTGGAAATTGATTTACCGCTGTAAAGCATGATCACATTGTCTTTGTTTTCAGGGTCTTCATCTGAATAAGTTAAGATACTCCAGACCTGTTTATAGCTCACAGAAGTGTGACCAGTTGCAGCAATCGTTGTGAGCGCTTGCTTCTTGGCTGCTACGTCGGCAAAGTCGCCGTTTAGTACATCTGAGTAATATTCATCAGGGAGGTAGGTACTAGCATCGGCCACTTTGTCGATGATGTCACAGTTATTACAAGGTGCTGGATCGGGTTCCGGCTCCGGCGGAGGCGTAGTGCCATCACATGCACCTTCACCTGGACACCCTAGTCCATCTGAAGTGTTCATTTCAAACACAAGCCACTGATTATCATCACCAGGAAAACTGGATTCAGCTCCTGTGTCCCCCGTGGTTACACTGGCTTTACGGCGTAAGGTTTTATTCATGGTGGAAAAATCCGGATTACTAGGATCTGTCCAAGCAGGATCAGGCTGTTCGCCAACTTTGCCAAAACGGTCAAGGATCACATTATCCTTTGTCAGAACCAGCGCATCATCACCGTTATACCAAGTTACATTAGACTCAATACTACCAGTTAAGATAAATTCTGGATCGGCAGAGGCGTTATGGATTAACACACTAGCATTCGGTGCAAGCATGCCAGTAAGTACGGCGGTATTACCTGGGTCATCAAAACCTTTGCCATTAGAGTATAAGGTTAGTACGTACTCGTTAGCATCAAGGTTGACAGTCTCTGTGCCCAAATTGGAAATCTCTATTGCTTTATTGTTGCTAGAGCCTTCAATGTATTCGGTTATTACAAGATCTGCATTGGCATAGGTGGATAGAGTGCCACAAAGCATCGCCATGGCCATAGCGACTTTGGTTGGGTTGGTCTTCATATATATCCTTTGTTCTAATTATGTCCGTGGGACCATCAATTTTGCCGCCCAGATGCGTGGCATCTGGGCGGTCAACGATGTTGAATAGAATTAACCTCGGTTGAAGAAACGCCTGCGTAATCCAGCCAGACCTAACAGAGATAGCAAACCGATAAAACCGGTAGTACCGCCACTGCTATCGTTTGGTTCAGTGACCAAAGTAGGCACTAGGGTGTCACGACTCTTCACTTCGATAAGCAAGCTAGTCTGTGAACCTGGCACGACTTCGCCATCTCGACGTAGCTCCATATCGGCATGATAGAATGCTGCAGGGGCACCAAATACTTCCATCTCCACCAATAACTGCCCAGCTTGCTTGAGTACCACATTTGGCAATACCAACTGACTCAAGTCCAAACGGTCTTCGTCATTTCTCGGCGTCAAACTTACTGTTGCGATATCACCTTCCTGCGCGATATCACCCGGCACCAAGTAAGGCACAGTCATCAACTTGTCCCACAGAGCCAAGCGAACAGCATCACCACCATAGGTTTCGCCCTGCTGGTAACTTAAGGACATAATCGCAGGATCATGATCTGATGAGCGGAATTGATCTTCGGCGTAGAAATGTGTAGGTAGATCATCCGCTTTATACTCAGTGTTGTAATCATACAAAGCGGACTCTATCGCATTGATATGCCAGTCAGTGGCATCAATCAAACGATCAGACAATGACGGGCTAATGAGGATATGATCCAGTGAACCGACCTCATCATTGTATGAATAACTCCAAGGAGTCTCGCCACGTTCCTTCGCTTTTAGCCCGAGTACATCGATATAGCCATAGCTATGGGTGATAGCAACAGGATCACCCGCTGGATTAAACTGCGGCTGTTTATCGATGAAAGTGTGGCTAGCAGTCATCACGGTTTTATTACGGGGATTGCTGGTTAACACCAGCATAGGATCTTCCTGAGCATAGGCATTGAGATCACCGATAATGATGCGATCCCCGCCAATCTTCTCAAGCTCATCTCCCAAGCGAACCGCTGCGGCTACACGCAAGTTCTCACAAGAACCCTGCTTATCAGCATCCTTTGGATCATCTTCCCAGACCGTCGCATCACCAAACTCGACGCCCTGCCACTCCTCCCAACAGGTTGAGCCCTTGGATTTTAGATGGTTTACCGCCATAGTCAGACGTTTACCTGTCTGGTTAACGATAAAAGTCACCACTAAGGCATCACGGTTATAGTTTTGACCACTTTCCAGTATTTCACCTTTATCGTCTTTAATTATTTCATTGAAATCATTAACGATACTGGGCGCTTTTTGCTGAGGCAGAGCGATGACTCGAGTACGTTCAATGCTCACCTTGCTGGGGCGATAGATAATACCAGTAGTAATCGCATCGGAGCCAATGGAATCCAATTCATCAAAGACTTGGTTACCATTGTGATCGAAACCAACAAACACATAACGATTTTCAGTGGACTCATGTGGCTCAGCATCTGGGTACTCATCCCAGTAGTTACTGTTGACAGCATTAACCAAATCGGCGACTGCGCTATCAAGGCCAAAGCCATTGTTTTCCATCTCCATCAGACCAAGTACATCGGCGTCAAGCTTAAGAATTGCCTGTACTAATTTGGCCTTTTGCTGCTCATATTCATCATTACTGTCTGCACCACGATTTTGACCAAAATTATTTTGATCGCCACCGAAAGGAGAATTAAAGAAATTAAACAGGTTTTGGGTCGCTAAGGTAATTGTAAAGTGATCGTCTGGTGCCGTTTTATTCAAATCAGGCTTTTCACTGCGCTTAATATTACGCACAAAATTAGCCGATGTAAGTTCATTGGACACGGTCAGGCTGAAATTATTATAGCTGTAGCTTATTACGCCTTCCAAACCCACAAGACTGTCATCGATGCGAACATAGTTACGCTGAGGATCATCATAAAAACCTGGGTAGTAAGGAATGTGGCCATTCGGTGCTTTTACTGAGCTTTCGATGATTAAGCGATGGTCATCATTTTGCGCCTGAGCTGCAATTGCTTCGGGGCTACCAGCCACATTAAGCTGGTTAGGTTGCATATTGGGACGCAAATAAGCAGCAGATATGTTGTTACGGTAGCTATCGTAGTTAAATCCAAAGGTTTTCGAAACGCGTATATCTTGCTTGCCTTCAACCATAGGGTTTAAATCAGCTGGTAAGCGAACTAGCATGCCCTCATAACGCTCAAGGGTGTTGCCAAATAGTCCATTGTCGGATTCTAAAACCTGAATATCGACAGCATCAGTAGGCGTATAACTTGTATCAGTGATTAACGGATCATTAGTGGAAAGTTGAGTATGACCGTAATGCTCTACTACCTTACTTTCAAAACAAATGGTCTTACCTTCTAAGCTATCACCATCACCTTTGAAGGAAACATAGATACCGTCAGATGTCAGCGGATCATTATCTGAAACGAGATCTCGAATGTACAATCCAGAAATTGGGATCTTCTCTGATTTAACCACCACGCCTTCGACTATCACTGTCTCCCCAACAAACTCTGATGCGGCGCCAGAACCTTGGATCTCACCAATGCTATGGGTCACTTCACAGACAAAAACCTCAGGCGCCTCATACTTAGGTGCTAATACGGGAGAACCCATACCTGTAGTAACTGCAGGGCTAGTATTTAACCACTGCGTATCATCAAATGTAGCCGATTGCTCAGGAGTAGCTCCTTCAGCGGTAACTCGGCGCTGGAATGTGCTATCGAGTGCCCAATCGGTATATTGTGAATTAGGGCCTACGATGTCAATGATTTGGCCATTATGCTTTAAGAGAAAATTATCATCACCATTGATATACACATTGTCATAGTTGCCACTCCCTTCACCAACCAGATAAGTGCCGCCAGCGGCTTCTATCTGCGCTTTATAGCTCTCAGTGGCACCACTATTTAATAGCACCACCGATTTACCTGCTGGGATGGTAAAACCGGTTAGTAATAGGCTGCCATCAGGATTTTTTAAATCGTTAGAATGTTTACCACTAGCAAGAACTACAGCTTTAGTTACATCTGTAAACGTAAAGTCTTCAGAAGCATGGGTGTTCGTTATCTCTATAGATCCCATAGCGGGATTTTTTTCGTTTTGCACAATCTCAGTAATGAGCAGGTCGTTAACCCCAGCCTGAGCTCCAGTGGAAATTGCGCTGGCAATGGCCAGACAAATAATGCTTTTTTTCATATTAAACGCTACCTGTATCTTTATAATTGGTATGGTTCCGGTTAGAAAAACATCCGGACATAGGCATAGGCGGCTTCAGGAGCCTCCCCGACACGGCCTTCTAGTGAAAGCTCAATACTTCGTCCTGGTCGGAAATTGAAGCCTAAACTGCCCCAAACTCGCTCTTTACCAAAGACTGGTGGGAGTAGCTCATAATCATAATTAGGCCCCTCTATGTCCCAATTTTCATACCGTTCAAAGTTGTAAGAACTGATCAGTTCCCAAGCATCGTTAATTTGATATTTTGCGGAGAGCATTGCACCGTAGTTACGAAAGGTTTCATACTCTAAATAAGTTTCACCAGAGCGGTGAGTGGCGATGTCTTCATCTTCAATGAATCCATTAAAACCGAGCATCAGTTTTGGCAGAACAGTCAATCGTACACCTAACCCCAATAGTTGTTGTTCACCGTATTTACTAATACCGTTTGAACCACCACGAGTTTCAGCCCCTACAACAGCTGAGAAAAAGTCAGTGAAATAGCCAAAATATCCATTAACAATATCTCCCTGAAAATCACCCGCTTTATGTTCCCCCTCATAGGTATACGAGGCTCCAAAACGTAAATTAGTGAATTCAGCTTGATACTTTATGGTATTTTCTTGATCCCCAGCTTCACCTGTTTCAATGGATTTATTGAAGGTAAGATCACCAAAATGATCATAATCGTCAAACGCCGTATCGGTTAAACCGAATTCAACCCATTGATTTTCATCAAAGGCATAGCCTAAGTACAGTTTATCGATAGCTAATGCTAATTCACCACTACCACCTAACCAGTTTTCTCGCTGATAATCGACTTCGAGACGGTAAAGGAATTGTGAATGCTGCCCAGTGATGCCTAGAGTGGCAAAACTGTCATCTACATAACTTTTGGCATCATAAAATTCATCGTGATTATAATCGCTGTTGGCACCAATATGCCCACCAACACCTACCTCACCATAAATATTCATGTGATCACCATTATCATTGGTGTGTATTGTCGCGGCCTGCGAAATCCCCATAACAAATGAAGACGACAGTGTTATTGCAATGATTGTTCTTTTAAACATTGCTACTACTTCCATATGAGTTAAAGATTGGTTTTACCAACCCTAATAGATAGAAAAAGATGTACACACGTCAAAATTAAACATTTTCACAACATGATGCTTATTATTAAGTGTGATTATTCGGTAACAAAATACTTAGTTTGGAAATGTTTACACTGATCACATACTTGCAATATTAACAATCACTTATAAACACTTCCCCGCAAATCATCTCACACTCTATTAATAATTTACCTGTCAGCGTTCACAGTAATGCTCAAAGTAATTATTTTATACAACCGAATAGTTGAAAGTTGTTTATTTCAATATGGAAAAGTAAATAAGAGAGCGGATATAACTATCTGCTGCAAAAAAATTAGAAATACTCATTAACTTGACACCTGTCACACAAATTAAGCTTTCAGGGATTTTGTTTAAACGTTTAAATATTAAACTGGAATGGACAACTTAGTGAATGTGTTTTGTAATATTAAGGATATGGTGCTGTTTTCATTCCTCAATAGGAACCACTATGCAGTTACTTTTTACTCTGAAAAGCAAGCTAACAAATTTAGAGCTTATTGATTCAACAAGTAGCAATGCACTTCATAACTCACGGATTATAAAAACATTGTTGTAAAGCTTCGTAAGCTGACACGAAAATACGATAGCTTTGTGAGAGTTAGGTATGCTTAATGCAAGAAGGAGGGTCAGTGACTTATCAACTCAAAGGGCATGAGCCACAACTTAATCACAACGGCTGAATTTAACGTAATTTCAGTGATACGTTAAACCGATCTGAGGTTGATTTTATTAAAACTTAGCTCAAGAACTGAGGGCCAAGTGTTCAGCATAGTTTTGCGCCCACCGGAGTAACTCTACCCGATTACGGGAGTGAGTCTTTCTGAAAATAGAGGAGATATGGGCCTTTACGGTATGTTCGCTGATGCATAAATCATCGGCGATCTCCCGGTTTCGAGCGCCGCTGGATACCAGCCGAATAATAGTACGTTCGCGTTTGGTCAATATTTGTAATATATCTTCCGCATTTTGAGAATACTCATCACTGGTTTCTAACCGTTCGACCAACTTGCGAAACATTTTACTGATCAAGGTGCGATCATACCAAAGCTCATCCGCAACCATCTTTCTTAATCCCGTCAACATAAGATCCATACGCTGATCTGAATAGAGCAAGCCACGGATCCCCAACAAGAGAGCAGATGAGGGATCTAACGTATTTCTATTGACCTGATACAGAGCAACTGGAACATGGGGAACAAGGCGAATAGCGAGTAAGGGGATCCCTCTATTGTCTAGCGCTGCGCCTTCTTGAGCAATAAGGTAGAAGCTGTTACGAACACTTGCGGGATCAAGTTCGTAAACCTGTTTAATCACCCGAGTCTTCAATCCGATAGACTCAGCTAAAATAGCCAAATTACATGGCGTTGATACCTGATGGATAAAAACCAGCTCATCAACTTTACCCATCCATTCTTCTCCCTGAAAAATTTCTTAACTAATGTAAACAATTTGGCCAATATGAACAATTAGGCTCTATTGATCTTTCAAACATAAAGCCAACACATGTAACCATTCTGTCTCGTTTTCATTGGTTTGAATAGCATTAGTTTCCCCTCATAGTGAAAAATCATCAAACGATTATCAAATGATTACGGAATACTTATTAGCCAAACTCACCATCCGATGACCTTTTTTGATAAGAATCAAACTTTAAAAAAATCAGATTCTTAGCAGTGAGATTTACCTCAGACTAAGAGGCAAACCTAAAGATAATAGTTTTATCCCTTCAGCTGTGACAGCTGTTTATCATGGGTTGTCACCAAAAACAGCAGTCCCAAGATAGCCCCAAACAAAGCCATCCCCATATCGGACTGTGTATCCCAGATATAGCCCTGAGTACCTAAGAAAGCTTCCGCATCTTCACCGGTTAGTAGCGCAACCCACCACTCAATTAGTTCATAAAATGCCGACAGTGCGAGGGCAAAACAGACACAGATAAAGTTGCACCAAGAGCCCGATTTCAGTACTTCATTACGAATAAAAACCTCCCTAGCGATAAGCGCAGGAATAAAGCCTTGGGCAAAGTGACCTAGCTTGTCGTAATTATTCCTGTCACTACCCGAAACGTCTGCCAACCAATCAAACAGAGGCACTTCGGCATAGGTATAGTGCCCGCCCACCATCAAAATGACGCAATGGATCAGTATCAAAACATAGAGCAGGGGCGTTAATGGAAACCTTTTTCGAGTCAAAGCCAACAAAGGTAATGCAATTAACACCGGAGCAACTTCCAAAAACCAAGTGAATTGATCTTTAGGATCAATAGCGGACCAAATCAGGACGGAGAAGAATATAGCCAACCAAATATGCTGTTTATTCAAAATAAGAACCTCATAAATGTATAATCTCTATTGTTTTGTGATCAGAATAATAACTTTAGCCATCTAGCCCTCCACTCTGAACAAAAAAAGTGCTAATTTACTCTAGAGTAATAGACTGTATATAAAAATAACCTAAAACAACATAATACCAATAATTGAAGAGGCTACCTAAATCATGACGAAACATTCGCTGGACAAGGATAAGATCAAGATCCTGCTTTTGGAAGGCGTCCACCAATCTGCAGTAGATGTATTCAAGCGTGCTGGTTACTGCAATATTGAATACCACAAGGCATCTCTTGGGGAAGACGAGTTAATTGAATCGATAAAAGATGCTCACTTTGTTGGACTGAGATCACGCACTCAGTTAACTGAAGCGGTATTAAGCCAGGCAGAAAAACTGGTCGGGATTGGTTGCTTCTGTATCGGCACGAATCAGGTCGCTCTTAAGGCGGCTGAGAAACTTGGTATACCTGTATTTAATGCCCCATTCTCCAACACACGCAGTGTGGCTGAACTGGTACTCGGTGAGATCATCATGTTATTCCGCGGTATACCTCAGCGAAATGCCATGGCTCATCGTGGCGGATGGCTCAAGAGTGCAAGTGGTAGTTTCGAAGCCCGCGGTAAAACGCTCGGTGTTATCGGCTATGGTCATATTGGTACCCAACTGGGTATTTTGGCTGAAACACTAGGCATGCGAGTGATTTTCTTCGATATCGAAGATAAGTTATCACTGGGGAATGCCCAGCAAATTCATTCGATGCAAGAGCTAATGTCTCTTGCCGATGTGGTGAGCTTACATGTACCAGAAAACCCGCAGACCAAGAATATGATCGGCGCAACAGAACTGGCTTATATGAAAAAAGGTGGCATCTTAATTAACGCCTCTCGCGGTACGGTTGTCGATATCGACGCCTTAGCCTCGGCCCTTAAAGCTGAAAAGTTAGCTGGGGCGGCCATTGATGTGTTCCCAGTCGAACCTAAGTCTAACGATGATGAGTTTACCAGTCCCCTACGTGGTCTCGATAATGTCATCTTAACGCCACATGTGGGTGGAAGTACTCAAGAAGCCCAAGAAAATATCGGTATAGAAGTCGCCGGTAAGTTAGCTAAGTATTCAGATAACGGCTCGACAGTGACCGCAGTGAACTTCCCAGAAGTCTCACTAGCACCACATAAAGATGCGTCCCGCTTGCTGCATATTCACCACAACCGTCCAGGTGTGTTGATCAAGATTAACCAAGCGTTTGCAGAGAAGGGCATTAACATTGCTGCTCAATATTTACAAACCTCGGCTGAAATTGGCTACGTGGTAATGGAAGTCGATTCCGATCAAGCTGAAGAAGCACTCGAACAGATGAAGTCTATCGAAGGCACTATTCGAACTCGTCTACTTCACTAATTCCATACTAAAAGGGAGATGCGACGATAGTGGCAAATCCTCCTAAATAATAGCCCGTATAATTTATCGATTATGCGGGTTATTTCATTTAAGTAGACGCCGATTGGCGTTACACTCTTCACCACTTAACGCCCTTTTTGGATAATGATATGACCCAGTCAGTTTCTCAGCCCTGTTGGAATTCAAGCGAACCGCAAGCACAACTCATCTTTGCAAGATTGTCTCACATGGGACTGATGAGTGTGACAGGCGAGCAGGGCCGCAGCTTTATTCACGGCCAAATCACCACAGACGTCAGCTCGCTAGAAAGTAATCAGTGGAGTTGGGGAGCACACTGCGATCCTAAAGGTAAAATGTTAGCTTGCTTCAGAACCTTTGCTGTTGGAGATGCATTATTCATGATGATGCCATTAGACACCCTAGCAGCAGATCTGCCTCAGTTGGCTAAGTATGCCGTGTTCAGTAAGGCCGATCTTGCCGATGTGACTGCCAACTGGACTATCTTAGGTGTTGCGGGCGAACAGGCACAGGAGTGGATTAACAACTACTTCGGCGAAATCAGCCAAGCGCTCACCAAGATTCCTAGCGGCGTACTGCTTAAAGATGGAAAGCGCTTTATCATCGTAATAGAAAAAACTGCCGCAGAAGTACTAATAAACTCAATTAATCAGCCAATTCAAGATCAAAGCGTTTGGCAGGCTCAGGAGATCCAAGCTGGCCTGCCAAATATTGGCGCCTCACATCAAGGTCAATTTGTGCCTCAGATGTGTAACGTTCAAGCCATTGACGGCATCAGCTTCAAAAAAGGCTGCTACATGGGTCAAGAGACCATCGCACGCATGAAATACCGTGGCGGTAATAAGCGTGCCCTCTACATTCTATCTGGTACCAGCTCACAACCACTCACCTTAGAGAGTCGCTTAGAGCTGGCCATTGAAGATGACTTTAAGAAAGTGGGGGCAATTATCGAGCTGATTCAATCTGACAATCAGGTGTTATTCACCGCCGTACTGCCAAATGACACCGAAAACTCAGCCGTGCTCAGAGTAGCAGGTGATGAAAACTCAAGTCTGACGATTCAACCACTGCCCTACTCACTTGAAGAGCAACCCTTAGTTTAAGCTATAAATGACGAGTTGCGGAGTTGCGAGAAAGAAAGAAGCCTAGGGCGCCTTTCTTTCTCAGAATTAATCTGCTGGTTACAGAGTGCGGAAATAGTCTGAGAACTGTTCTAGAGAGGCTTCAATACTGCCACTATTATCGATAACCACGGCCTGCTTAGGCAGTACAAGAGGATAGGCTTTGGCCCGTGCTAAGCGCTCAATGATTTGCGTATCGGTTTCCCGGCCCCGCAAACGCAGCCGTTCAGCTAACGTCGCCTCATCAAGCTGCATCAACACAGGAAAGAGTCGATAACCGAACTTACTCTGCATTTGACCTAGGTATTCTCTCGAACCATTAATCACCACATCTAAGCCCTGATTGAGCCAGCTATCGATCTCATTTCCAACAGCATAATAATGTTGATGCGCCTGCCAATCAACCGAGAACAGCCCCATCTTTTTGCGGTACAAAAACTCTGGCTCCGATAACTCAATATGGTTTTCGCCTCCCGCAGCAGCACTACGAGTGATATAGCGATGAGCGTACAATATGACATCTGGCCACTTTGCTCTGACAGCCTGAATAAACGTGTCTTTACCTGATCCCGACGGCCCCATCACATAAAACAACCTGCCCATACCTTTACCCTCTTCACCTTAACTCTGGATCCATAACCACTCGCCTGAAGATAACATATCCCCCATAGCAAATGCTGCAAACTCCGCAGCAGAAATGCCTTAAGCAGACTTCGAAACAAACTTGAGATAGCTTATACCTACTAGCGATCAATAGCTGCGATCAACAAGGGCTCGGCTTTACAGCCCCTGATTATCACGCTAGCTTGATAGTTACTCCACTCTATCGAGGGCAGAACATTTTGAAACAAGCTGAACTTAGTGAAAACGAAAAACAGCAGTTACTGGCCAAACTAAAGCTTGAGCTCACCGAGCTTGAACAACAGCTTGAATTAGTCCATGAACGCAGCGCACCAGTGATGCTAGATCAGCAAGCTGTTGGGCGGGTTTCGCGCATCGATGCCATTCAGCAACAGGAGATGGCACAAGCCAGTGAGGCACTGATGCAACAACATATAGTGCGTATCAAGCGGATATTCCTCGACACACAGGAGTATGGCTTTTGCCTTGAGTGTGGCGAGTCAATTGGGCTGGGCAGGCTAACGATACACCCTGTAGCTGAGATGTGTATTCAGTGTCAAAGTGAGGCTGAAAACTGTTAGGTAGCAGCCCTCTTTAATATGGCCATCCAAGATTATTTACCTTTCAAGACCCTCGACTAAATAAACCTAGGTATTATATTGAAATCACACTCCACAAAACATTTATCAGTGTGAAACCATTATCGAAAACCAAAATATCGGCTATTTGATCTGTGAGTAGACAACCGAAGTACCGAACATAAGTTCGGTAAGCTTTTATTAATCATAGTGTTCAGTAACTAAGCGGTTTTGTTAAGTACTATCTAGCCATCGTCGACAATTTGCAGCACCTTGCCTTCGCTTACGTTCTAAGTGCTCACAGTAGGTATCGAGTTTTTCAAGCGTTCCTACTGCACCTTAAAATAATCGACTAAACTCAGTAGTGAGTTTTATCCAGTTTTCTGCTGGAATATTAAGTCGTTGGAGTATCTGTAAAGAGGTTCCGCCTATTGCACCGCGCTTGTCATTACGAACAATACGCCCTGTATCATCAACCAGCTATAGGTAGTCTTTGGCACTGAACATTAATCCTTTAGGGAGGTCCTTACGCTCATTGCCTACAAAAGGCAGTAAAGCACTAGGCTGCTCACCTTTAATAGCTGACTTGATTCTAAGTTGAATACTCGTATGGTTAAATTCCTCTGGCTTATCAGCCATTTTAGCCCTGATAGGGTTTAAGTCAACATAGGCCATACAAGCCAGAACGGCAGCCTCATCAAGCAAAGCTTGATGATGCCGCGCGCGAAAACTTTTAACAAAGAGTGAGAAAACTGTGAAAACTTTCTTTTTTATATATTGAAACTCTCTTTAAAATACTTAAAGCATAACAACCACAAGAGATCCTGGTGCAGTATGGTGCCCGTTTACTAATTTGATTGTCTTCTTCCGATTATGGAATATAAATAATCAAAGCCTCAGTAAAATGTTAGGGCTTTTATTCATACTAGATATCCACCTCTTTACTCGTAGTCGCCTCAGCAAACTCAGGCAAGCCTAATAAGTAAGCATAGGCCGCTTCTCTGGGAGTTAAGTCAGTATAAGTTTCATCATCTAGACGTAACTGAAAGACTTTAACGTGACGACCCTCTCTATACGTATCAATCGGTGGTAATTTATCGGTAACTGCCTGTTCACTAGCAAATACTCCCAGTTGGAAATTACAGTTATGTGTCCCACCTTCATGAGATAAAACCTCATTATCATCATTGAGGCTTTCACTAATATTCGCACTGTTACTTGTGGCTAGTTGTGTGATAACCAAGCAAGGGTTTTGCACAGTAAGGCTTGATGCGAGGGTTAATTGCTCTAATAGTAAAGACATAATGGTTCCTTGATTATTGTTCAGTAATTAACAGGGTTAGATTTTGATTGTGAATATTTTGAGTCGCATGAAAACGTATCTGACTAATGACTTTTATCCGGTAATGAAAATCATTGGTACTGGTGTTGTTATCTACAGTGGTCGATGAACCGCTTAAATGTTCAAAGCTGTGGTAACGATTCGTTTCCTGGTCATACTCAACTGTCGTAGTGCCGTTAAATATTCCGCTGGATATCGTGCTCCATCCCCCACTTCCAATCTTCCTTTGTAATTGCCAGCTAAGCTTAGGCTGTGCAGGATTCGTGCTATTACTTGTACTTGAGTAAGAGGCCGAGAGATAGAATGAAACCACCACCGTTTTACTATTACCATTAGTACCAAAAGGGCCAATAGTCAGCGGATAGCTATTGCTCGGGTATGGGGTTTTAACGGTGACAGTGCCACCATTTTTAAAGACGCCTGCCGACAAAGTTCCACCAAAATATGCATCACCATTAGCCGAAAGATATGTAATGGCGTTCGACTTTTTAAGTGCGTTGTAGTTAGGATTTGTCCCCGTGAGCAACTTAGGCCCGTACCACTCAACCAGACCATCAGGTCCAAACGGAGTCGCGCGCATCACTTTCATGAAGCCAGTGCCGACAAGACGAAATTCACCGCCCTGAATGATGGGGGATTCAATCAACTGACTCGCCTTAAAATGGCGTCCCTCGATGGCATCAGCGGCAATAGCATTGGCCGTTAAGCCGCCAAAGGTTGCAAGTTGGGCCGTTAACTGATTAAACAGAGCTGATGTACCTACAAGCTTTGTAATAAGCGCGGTATCAACTGACAGTTCATTGGCCGTTAAGCCTCCAAAGCTGGCCAATTTAGCTTTTAACGTGTTGAATAGACCTGTGTTAGCCAGGAACTGATTTGCCGAAATAATACCGCCGCCAACGTCAGTCACTGAAGGGTTAAACCAGTAATCCTCAGTGTTCACTCCAGCGTTATAGTAATTAAGTGCCCTTAACCTAACTTGCTTAGTACCCGGTTTTAATTTACAAATTGACCACACATTAAGTGAGTCAGGCACAGCGGCAATATCCACTTCACTGCCGACGATATAACCGCGCATCTGATGTGTTGCTCCAGTAGCAATATCACCCGACCAAAAATAAAAGTTAGTCGTGGATGACCCACCACTCCTAGTGCTCGCATTATAGTATTCGACACTGCCATCCGGCCCCCCTGTCGCATGCATACCAAAATAGCGCGTCCCCGTTGCGCCGCCACTTTTACGATAAATGCTAAAGTTCACTTCATAGATTTTGGTGTGGTCAATATCAAAGTAACTTGAGAGACCTTGGTAATTACCGGAAGTAATAACCTGCATAGCCTTCACGGTTTGACCTTTATGCACATGATTAACTAACGGCTTTGTAGACCAACCCGTTGTCTCTCCCGTCGCTGTAAAGTTATTCACAAGATTTCGGGCACGAACATCGAGCTTTTCAGTGGTAATGGCCTTAGCCGCTATGGCATTGGCCGCTAACCCGCCAAATTGGCCAAACTGGGCCTGAATTTGATTAAATAACCCTTGGTCTGCAATCAACTTCTGAATTAATGCGATGTCAACTTGCAACTTATCTGCCGTCACTGCATTGGCTTGCAGATGAATAGTGGCAATCGCTAAGGCAGCAATAGTCTCAGCTGTAAGTCCACCAAAATTCGCCATTTTTGATTTTAACTGGGCAAATTGAGCAGCATAACCAATCAAATATTGAATGGTGATATTGCCCATTAATACCGCATTTAAACGCTCAAGATTAAGGGTTGTGACCGAGGCTGGGGCATAAGAATCATAACTGTTGTTTGAATGGTCATAATACAAGTCTTGATTGTAATAAGGCGTAGCATTTAACGGCTGATCACTGCCAAAATGATACGATGCGCCACCAGGCCCACCGCCACGCAGCATAAAACAAAAGCTTTTATTATTATTGCAGTGGAAGAGATCGGCCAACAACGTTGTATAAGTTGAGGCATTCTGCACAAGGTGTGACTTATATGTAGCGCCTCCCCAGCCGCCAAAATTCCCCTCCCAATGCAACATGAGAGAGCCTTTGTGAGTCGGTATCCACCAATCATCTGGCCCTTGCTCGTAATAACTTCTCCATATCTTAATATTACGGTTCGCGTACTGATCACCACCATGGATGATCACTGGGTAATACCGATTAGAATCACCATAGACGACTAATCGCTGATAATGGGGTAAACCCGATTTGGATAAACTGTTTTTCAGCTGTCCAGACTCAACCAGCGTTAAACGACTATCAAGTGTCGATAACGCATAACTACTGGCACTTGCCTCGGCTAAATTAGCTTTGGATAATGCATAAGTCTCCGCAGCGGCTTGCGCACTGTTCGCCTTATTGCTCGCATCGGTACTGGCAGATAAACGGGCATCGTTGAGGTTAGATAATGGCTGTAAATTTATGTTACGGATACCCGCCGCAACATTTACAAAAGAGGAGTCCATATAAAGTTTAAGGTTTACTGGGGCACTCACCGTTCGCACCACCACGCCATTAATGAAGTATTTAACCTGAGTGCCGTCATAAGCCACAGATAAGGTGTCACCAACCACTGGGGCTACTGCTAACACCATCCCTTTGCTTAGCCCGCCTTCATAGACATAATACAAACTATTCGTGGGATAAAACGCATAATCAAGAGTGTTATAGCTAGCGTTAGAACTGGGATCGGCATTTAAACCAAACATAAAGCGGATCGCCCCCGCATTACCACTGGCGATGGTACAAGAGGCAACGGCACCACCTGTGAATGACTCTTTAGAATAAGCTTGTGAAGACCAATCACCTTGATAGCTCCCCGTTCTTGCCACGCTGCGACCCGTGGCAACCACGGCCCCCGTTGTTACCAGCTCAATATCAACCGAAGCCGCAATAGCAGAACCTTGCGCCGCCGCAGCCTTATTCAAAGCATCTAACGCAGCATTGGCCTCGGCAACACTTTGAGCATTATTAGCCTTGGTGGTGGCATCATTGGCCGCTGTAGATATCGCGCTACTCTTAGCAGCATCAGCCTTAGCCTGTGCCCCCGTAGGCGTTTCACCGCCTAAGCTATCTGCATTGATCCCCTGATTAAGCAGTTTATTAGCATCAAGCAAATCATTAGACAGCGAGTTGTTATTTAACGCATCTTGCAGGGCTAACAAGTCTTTGCTTCCGCCAGGCAACTTGCCAGCCATCAGATTATCAAGCGCAAGCTCTTCACTTGGAGTAAAAATACTCCCAATATCAGCAGCTATACGAGACCAGGCATAATCTTGATAATTTCCACTTGGGGTGGCGACGCTCTTCTCGTTAGCAACCCCCATATAAGCTTTGCCATCAGATAAAGTGCTGTCCGTAGTAAACCCCGCTCCTTCGTTATCATCAGCCCAAGCAAACCAGGTATAAGCACCTAGTCGCGCACCTATCTCGTTTTCAATCAGATTAAGAATGGCGGTTGGATCATCACTGGTTTGCGCCAATACAGGGCCGAACCAGGCACTGTGTCCAAAATTATTAATTGAGCGAGCCCAAATATAATGACTGGTATTAGGACTGCGACTCGGCCAGATAACTTCTTTACCTTTGCCTATTACAGCGGCACCGTTAAGGTCATTGCTTAAGCTTCCCATGACCTCAAACTCTGTGGTATTGGCGATTAAGGTTGAGGTGGTTGGACGTAACAGTAACTCAAGCGGCCCCGCGTTAACCTCAATTCCCACTACCGGCGGGGGCGCGCTGGCTCCTATAGATAACATGGCCGCCACGTTGGAGCGATTGGCAAACATGTTCACCGCCCATACGCTGATGTGATAACTACCAGCATCGAGTTTAGGGATATGATCGCGAGGGATGTCCGGATTGGCCTGATAAACCAGATCGCCTGTGGTGTTTGCCACTTCGAGACGATATCGATAACTCGAATTTTCACCTGGAGCAGACCAGCTAAGCACTCCCTGCCAGTTAGCGTCATCCCCAAGCGCTTGCCACATCAGATTGCGGACTGTGGGAACATTCGAAGGGTTAGGTAAATACGTATTGGCAGCTAAATCTCGCTGGGTATAACTTCCCATAGCAAAATCAAATATTGCTGGGGTTGATTCACGTAAAATAAGGTTAACTGGCTTCCCATAATCAAATACCCAATCAGCCACCATAAAGGTGCCATTGATCCCCAGCTCAGGCAGTTGCAACTGCACAACCGTGCCTACCGAAACCGACAAACCAATCATCTTACAAGGGAACGTGACCTGCATACCTGCACGGTTCATTTCGAGATGAAGTTTAGCCAGACGCTGCGCAGTCCAGTTAGACTGAGTGAACGGCAGATCTATATCATGATCGATATATTCATCATTATCTTGGGCCCGATAATAATCTGACTCATACGGGCTGAAATCTGTAGGCTGATAAAAGTTATCAGGGTCAACAAAGGTGCCTCGCACTGCATTGCATAAACTGGCTCTGGGTGTATACGGGCGAACATCAATCTCACCCGCACAATCATCTTCATTCAGCGTGACGACTGTAGGCCCTTGATACACACCAGCATAAAGATGATATTTCCCGCCGACATAGACCTGCATACCCGCACCAGCAGACAGTAACTTCTCTAATACAGAGGCCGGACTGGTATCTTGATTATAAGTCCCATTACAGCAATAACGGCGTTCAAACTCTTCACTTTGATATTCCACCTGTTGATCACTGTCATTCGCAGCACTCGCATAGCTGACATAGTCAACCTCGCTGGGCAATGCACCCACACCAGATTCAAAACAGGTATAGTCCAGCACACACAAGGCCCAGTTTTCACTCCACTGCCAGGTAGAATCATCATCAAATCGGTGACTACCAGTACCGCCAGCGCTGCTGTCTAAACGCGGATCGTACACTCGCTTCCCTTTCACCAGCGCCTTGATATTCGGCACGCCATTGGGAAACACTTCATTATTGTGCTTAAGACGCACATACAGATAAGTGATCCCATAACCAATGTGTTTATCTGTCCAGGCCAGGCATTGAGCAACCAAGGTACTATCAGCGGTTGTTTGATCGCCTAAATGCGCTTTAACCATCGCATCGTTGCGATACTGTCCTTCCATACCGGTTGCAGGCGTCCAAGCGAGATCATCCCCAAAATAGACCTCTTCGATGGCATCACATTGATGACCAGCCAACGCGATAACGAGGTGTAGATATTCATTATCATTTCCGCTTTCTTCCACAAAAATGAGCGGGCCAGAGACCATTGCACGGCCATAAATACCGCGGCGTGCTTCCGCCGGACTGCGCAACATCTGCTGCTGCGCATAGGCCTCATTGGAAAAGCTAGGTGCTGACACCGAGGGTGTCATTGCATAACTGAAGGCAGCAGCGGCCACCCCAATCGCAATCGCAGCGCCAACGGACACCGCTCCGGCAGCTGCCACACCAACGGCAATACCGATTATGACTGGCGGCATGACACCCTCCAGCCTTTAATGACTTCATCCACCGCTAAATGAGACACACCACTGGGCGTCATGACCCATACGATTGCTCCCCACACAATGCCCAATGTTGGCTCATCGACATGATTCATCACCAAGGCGATATCCCCCCGTGTGAGTTGCAGTGGTGCGAGAGACTGACCCAAACGGTCGTTAGCAATCTCCTCAATAGCGTTAAAACCTGCTCGTTTGAGGGCACGTTTAGCGCCCAGTTCGGTACGGTACTTACCTCTTAAGACCTGTGCTGGATCAACTTCTGTGACAAGGCGCACCCAATCCGCAGCGAACAAGCAACAATCTTGCTTACCCCAAGCAAAAGGTCTGTCACGTTTTCCGGCAATAAAGGCTTCAAATTGCACCATCTTATTTCATCCTCTGTGTTCGACCTGAGCCACGGTTACTGCCCCCGCTTCCCCCAACAACTTTGCCTGGTACGCCCCAGTGGATCTCTTTTTCAGCCATTTGGGAGACAAATTCAAAGAAGTTATCATCACGATATCGAGAGATTTGGTCTGCGTGGGTGTAACGACGATTACGTGAGTTTTTCCAATCGACGCCGCGACTATTTAAATCGAGTTGAATGGTTGATGGGTTAGCAATGCGCACATTCATGACATCCATGCGACCAGCAAACAGCGTATCGACAGCCACAATATTGCTATAGGGATCGAGTGCTGCGAGATACAACGCGCCGTGGCGATTCTGATATTTTTCACCTAGGGCAACGGCAGCCAATTCCTTTGGTATTCCCGATAATGTAAAGCGAAGACGATGAGGCTGAACCTTGCTGCCTTGTTTCACCGCCCCCACTTTCCCCAGCACGCCCGTGCCCTTAAACGTATGCTCCTGCCAAATGGCATCTCCAACACCACTGTGACAACGCAGCCAGCCAGACTCAAAATCCAACTCGGTCATCAAAATAGCACTCATGTCACGACGACGTAGGTATTGCTGCATCTCTGGACTGGCAAATTCAATCATGGTGTTAGCCTCCTCTCTGGTATTACGTTTATAGGGTTCATTGACTCACATCCTCAATAAAAGTGAGTGTTAACCCTGAAAGCACTAAGCGTTTAGATGAGCGTCGACCGCCCTGATTGTCATCTTTTAACATCATGACTGCGCTCGCTTGTTGAGTGATGATGGGTGAGCCATTGACGGGGGAGTAACGCAGTGGTGCTTCGAACGTCAGCAGGCAATTACCTAGACTATCCGCCATGGCATCACGGGTTAATATCACCAGTTGATTCGCTATCTGACAGTAATCACCCAAACGCAAAAAACGCATGGATGGCGTGACACCACTGATATTGAGCTGTCCACCTAACTGGTTAGCACCATTGACCACCGCATTTCCGCCAGCTAAACCGCGGGGTGAAGCAAAAGCATGATCCCACAACTGGATCCGTCCAGATGGCCCCCGTAACTGACTGACTAAGGCATGAAGCTCTGCCCCTTTGTCACGACTCAGGTTGCTAAAAGAGAGCTGAGCTTGCCAGTAAGCGCCAGGCAGGCTCATGGTCTGACGGGTGCCATTAAAGGGATTGCTAAATACCATGGTGCGAGGCACTAAACGCCAGTCACAACTGGTGGGATGAATATCGGTGGGAAAGGCGAGTATCATCATTAGCCCCCAGCCTGCCACACGTCACCGCGTTGATTTAAGTCATCAACCACCGCTGATTTCGTTAGTGCGACCAGCTCAGGTAATACTTGCTCTAAGGTGTCCACATCACGTTGGTTATTTACCACGATGGTGTTGTGCTGCTCAATCGAGACATTACGCCCACCTTTATTCGGGCTTGAACTCGCTGTCATCGCGTTCATCAAGGTTTGCTGTTGGTTGCGGGTATAGACCGTCTCGCCACCATCGAGGAGATAGGTACCTTCGCGGGGGATGGTTCCGCCACCATGAAATTGACCAATGATGGATGGAATAAGTGCCATCGCAGCCATCATGGCCATCATCCCGAAAGAGGGCGCACCGCCCATGGTCGCTATCGATGCAGTAACGGCTGCCGGAGCCATCGACGCCGTGATTGAAGCTCCAGTGGCCGCTGCTGTGGTGGTCGCTGTCGCCGCTGACGTTGTCATGATGCTCTGTTCTATCGCCGCCATTGCCAGTTTCTTAACGCTAATTTCAACCAATCCGGCAACCACACTTTTCAACGCCCCTTTGCCTATGCTCATCATGGCATCACCAAAGTTTTTCGACTCGAACAGTGCATCTGCAGTTGCACTACCAATGCCTGCAGCAAACCTATCGAAGGACTCTGACCACATGGCATCGAACTGAGTGGATACACCGCCATTAATCTCACTCATCGCCATTGCATGGCGCTGCTGCTCAGCTTCAATCAACAGGTTTATCTGATTACGTTTAAGGGCTTCAGATCCTGGCGTGTTCTGCAGTTCATCATTCAATATCCCTAGGTTCTCACTGTAATTTTGATTCTCACTGAAAGTAGGATCTAAATTGCCACGCAGTTGATCAAACTCGCTTGTTTCCTGTGGTGCTGCATACTCTTCCTTCAACGCGGCAAGCAGGGCTCGGCGTTTTTCCAGTGGCACATTAGTTTGTTCAAAGTAGATTTTAAGTAAGCGTTCCTTGTCGGCCACCTCATTGCTTGCTGCCGTCAGTGGATCTAATACCGCCAACAAACTCTTAAGCTGTTTTTCTTGTTCTTTCACTGCATCTGCCGCTTCTTTGGTTCCAACAGCGGCTTTTTTCTTCGCATCTAATGCTTTGGCTTCAAGTAATATTTGGGCATTAATGGCGGGATCGAGTTTTTTCAGCGAGCCATATTCAATCTCATAGCGCACTTTAGCCGCTTCACTCACTTCACCATAAAGCTGCTTTTGCTTGGTTAACCTGTCCAGCAGCTGTTGTTGGGCTTTATCGACCGGTTTTTTGTTCTTTATCGTTGTGGGTTGCTTATCAATGTTAGGTAAACCTTGATCAAACAACGCTTTTTGTGTCGCACTCGCTTCAGTCAACTTGTCGGTTAATTCACTGGCTTTGGTTTTCAAAACATCGAGTTTAACGTGCGATTGCAGCTCACCAGGTGTTCCTCTCAACAACAAAGCATGACCATTGACTCGCTCCATTTCAGCATTGGTTTTAATCAATTCACTGCGCCAGGCTTTCATCTGAGTGGAGAGCTTACTGATTTTGATTTGACGTTCTTGCTGGCTAAGCGCCTTAAATTGACCGTTAAGCTTTGCAACTTCCTCAGCCAAATTTAAGACTGGCTCTTTTGCCTCATCAGCCTGCATAGCAAAATAGGCAATCCCTGCCGCAGCCATCATGACAACGCCCACTGGCCCACCGGCTAAACTCATCGCCCCATTCATGGCGCGAGTGGCAAACGTCGCCCGATTTGTTGCGGCCGTGAGCGCCGCTCTTGCGGCGGTTAACCGCGTATCTGCAACAACAGCTTGGCCGGATGTCAGTACCCCTTTGCGTTGCGCCATCGCTTTTTGCAGCTCTGCTTGAGCCCCACTGATGGCCGCCGCTCTTGCCACGCCATCGGCGCGTGCTTTACTCAATGATGCAGTAGCTCCACTCACGGCAGCTGCACTGGTACGACTCATGGCAATGACTAACGCGCCGCCTAACACATCCATCAGCAGTTCAGCATTGTCCGTCGACCACATTAAGCCTTCAGTAAGAGTGGATAAAACAGGGGTTAAACTTGAATTAATCGGGGTTTCAAAGGCGACAATAAGCTGCTGATAGGCATTTTTCATGTCACGAGACTGGGCGCTGATGTTGCTAGCCGTCGCGGCTGCAGCCCCATCATATTCGCCAAGCGCCTTGATAAGGTTGTTACGTAAGAAATCTGCAGTGACCTTGCCATCAAGCACCATTTGTCTGAAGCCACCTGCAGGTAGGCCAGCTGCTCTGTCCATCTTATTCAGCAGACCAGGCATAGGCTCAACCAATTGATTCAACTCTTCGGCGCGAACGATGGGCGAAGCTAACGCTTGAGACAGGCCATACATGGATTGACCTAACTGATTAGAGCTCGCTCCCAGTGCAGATTGAGCGTTACTCATACCTTCTAGTATTGTGCGAGCTTGAATTTGAGTGAGCAGACCTGAATCTTGCAGATTCAATAACGCCGCGTAGTTATCCGCTAATGGGATTAGCTCTTTGTGGTGCGCTCGGGTGATCTGCATCAGGTATTCTTCATTGGCAGCATAGGCAGCGGTTGTTCCAGATAAGCTCTGCAGGCGGGTACGGATATCTTGAAAGGCCGCTAAATCCTGAGTGATTTTTTGCCCTAGATTGATGGCTGACAATCCAGCAAACGCACCAACGGCATAACTGCCCATGCGTTTGAGTGATTTGCCTGCCGCATCGCCCTGGCGTTGCACCTTCGCTAACCCTTGCGCAGCCTTGTTACCTGCTGGAGCGGTACGGTTCAAGCGGGTATTTAAGTCTGATACGACACGATCTGCACCTTTGACAGTACCAATCAGTTGTTTGCCATCTGCAGTTAAGGTCAACGCTAGCTTTAAATCACCCATGTTTCCCCTGCTTTGTCGTTAAAAATGGTGGTCACCGTATGTGCGATGAGTCTGAGCTTTTGATAATCTTGCTTGTCATACTCTGTGCCGCTCAGCTCACTGTCCGCTTTCACCGCTAAGACATCTAAACCCTCGCAAACCGCAATGCCAGGGCCATAGCTGTAACGCATCAAGTCTTGCACTTGCAGCCACCAGGTGATGGCTGTTTGATGTTCATCCCAAAACTCAATGTGTTGCTCTATCGTGGTTGTGGCTTTTATGCCCAACAGAGACATTTCCTCATCAATTTGACGTTGCTCGGCTTGCGATACTGGAGTACGAACATAGAGTTCCCGCACCCCATCTACGAGTTTTTTCTTGCGGCCTCACCTGAATTAGCCGCCCGATAGGCATGCAATAACGCATCGGTAAAGGGGGCATGTTGATAGAGGGCGGCACGGTTCTTTTTCGTGTCTGCTAACGGTTTTTTATCGCCTCCGGCAATGCCATCAAACCCTGCCAAAATGGCATCGAATAGCCGATGATTGCTCTCGCTGAGATGGGCCATATAGTCATCGACAGGCAGCAGGTTAAAATCGAGACTTATCTCTATCTCCTCCACCTTGCCGTTATCCATCGACAACTTGATGATGGCTGGCCAGTGTTTAACAAGGCGCGTTGGGGTAAATGTGAACATGTCATTCCTTATTTTTAGCGATAACTTTTAAGTGGCACTCAGTGAGCGGTGAGCTACTTATTGATAAGCACATCAACATTGCTCAATGGACGAATAGGAAGCTCATAGGTCAGCGTGCCATCTTGGTCGCCATACTCAGCGCGGCCCAACTGCAACTGCGCGGTTTTCCAGATAACTAGGTTATTGGCAACGCCATGTGACAGCTCAAACGTCAGCACCTGGGTATTGGAGGAAAAGGGGTCAAAAGAGGCCAACGAAGCTGCTTCAAATACCAGTTTCCCGCTTGGGGCATAGTCGGTAATTAACACCTCTTCATGGCCCACATACTCTTGATGAATGACTTCGTTGCCTTGGTCGTACTCGAAACTAATCAGCTTGATAGCACTGCCACCTAAGCTGCACGCAGAATTAGCGGCGCCCACCTTCATCGGGGTTTGCCAGGCACTGAAATCGGTAATAGGAAGTACTGCCGCGCTCACAGGCACAAACAAACCGGTAAAGGTGAACATCAGCTTAGGAAACTCTTTGGCTTTGGCCTCTAATTTAAAGCTCCCTCGTGCCCCGACTAATGCGTGCAGGGTGCCATCCATATAGAAATAGAAGGTGGCAGAGTCTGTCCCATTCTCATCAATGCTTTGCTCAACGCTGTCTGCTTTGACGGTGGTTTTTCTCAAACACGCCCCTAACAGTTTGTCATAGGCCGCAGGCGTCACGGCTGCACCAGAGCCAGCCCAATCGACACCAAACTCTAGTGACACATAAGTTTCAGTCTCAATCTCAGCACTATTACCTAGGTTGCCATCGTCGTATTTTAGCGCCGTATTTTCACCGGCTAACGGCGTGATTTTAACCTCGCGCCCCAATACCGCCACACTGGGCTCAGCGGCGGCAATAGCATCAACGCCATACGTTGCCTCTTTGGCAAAGACCAGGGCTTTTTTAGCAAATTTACGAGCCATGTTATTCTCCTGCGTTAATTCACATCTTCTGTATATTCGGTTATGAATCGGTCAAGCCAGGCCACATAATGACTGCCTATTTTGAGTAAACTGCCACCGGCTAATGCCAAAGGCTCTGCCTCATGATGAGGTTGCCAACCAAACAAGCGTTGACGCACTCGCTCCCGAATAGGCGTTAAACTGGGGTTCTTATCATTAATACTGGCCATCACGACAACCACCCCGAGTTCCAATTGCACTGTCTGCAGATAAGGGCCTGAGCCACGCACATCTGGTGTGGCCCGCTCGGACATCTCAATGACATACAGTTTGGGCAAACGCCTCGGCGTTTTATCATCCAACTCAGAAAGCTTAAGCAGCCCTTCGACCTCCAACCAAAGCTCTCCTTGTGGGGCGAGTTGGGTGATAAGCGGGGTGACTAAATCCAGCATCAGATAAAGCCTGTAGATTGACGGCGATTAAACACCGCACCATCACTCTCAATGGCGGGCAAATCATTACTGACTGGGCTATCACCTTCGGTTGTAATACCTAAGGTTATTCTTCCTGCCGCCACCATTTCCAAAAAGCGCACCGCGTCATCAAAGCGCTTACTCACTTGCTCACTTGCGCCGTTGTCATACAAACCATAACGGGCGATATCACAGCTGAGACGTTCAAGCATTTCAGGCGCGGTCACTAATGGCAGGGTGTAGCGTCCGGCTAGGTAACCATTAATAAGTGCCGTGGCATCGTTAAGGGCCACATCGAGCACGCTGCCAACAATCCCCTCCGCACTGCCATCACGGTCGGTGAGCGAGACAAGTTCATCCTCACCAAATCGAGCAATCATCTGCGCACTGGTGGCGTAGACCATGCAGGCAGGCACTGAGCCAGGCATTATTCTGTATCCTGACTGGCGGCTTGTGTTGATGAGCCATTGCTTTGAAGATGCTCAGCCCACAAACGGTCACGCTCACTGGCAGAGATAGGCTGACTCATCAACCTGCTCAGCACATCACATTGCGGTTTACCATCACCGGTGAAGTGGTCTTTATTGTCATGTTCTAGCGTTAAGACTGCCTCGGCAAAGCTCAGTACCATAAGCCCTTGCTCATTCGCCTTAACGTCTGAGCCCTTTGCTTGTAATGCGTCAGCCTCCACAAACTGGAGCTTAAGCCTTGGGTCGTCATGAAGCAGTGCCAGCTGTGACTCACTAAAGTCATCGACATTGAATGTGTTCTCACCTTTGCAAAAACTGACACCCGCGCGCCGATAACCGTGGTGCGCAAAACAGGTGATAACAGCAAGGCGTTGTTTATCTGCACCCGTAGACATTGATTTGGTCATTTAATGGTTCCTCCGATAGAAAAGTTCGAATTACATGAGCATAGGGCTACTAGCCGGAGCATCCAGCCAAGGCACCACGAGGATTTCAACCGCGTTATACAGTGGGTTTGTTCCGCCACCAGGCAGCTCACGCGTCTGGAATATCTCCTCCGCTGCAGATTCATGGTGTGGGCCAACGACCAGCAACTTAGGCATCACATTCAGTGGACGCCCTTCATCGGATTTAAGGCTCTTCATGGACGTTCGTGCGGCTTTAAAGTTGGCAGGGTTTAAGGTGGCTTTAGAGCCAAACGCTAACTGCCATAAACCAAAGCCAGCATTCACGCGGGCATCGATGCCATAACGATATTCATCACGCATAAATACGCTTTCATCGTCGTCTTTGGTCATCGCCTTAATGTCGTAATTTCTACGACGCTGGAACATCAGCGGTTTGATAGGGCGATTCACATCCAGCAGGAACCAAGGGGCACCGCTACCGGCTTGCATATTACTGACGGACGCAATGCCGTTATCTTCATTGCCCACAGGATGGTCGCTATCAAAGAAGTTCTGCTTGTCATAACACAAGTTGTTAAAACCAGCCCCAAGCAAGGTATACACCAGCTCATCGGGGTGAGTGGCAACGGCGTAGCCCATCTCTTCAAATAGCGGCGTAAACACACCGTAAGTATCGTCATCGATGTCATCACGAGGGATGGCCACACTGGATTCAAACTTTTTGTTTTTAACGCTGTAGTCATGTAAGGCCAAGCTTTTGAGCTGGCGGTCGCCTAACCATTCGCGCATACGAGGGAACTGGCCAAGCCAGGCATAGGTGGTGGTACTGGTGGTTGATGGTACAAGTGTCGCCACCTTACTCCACAACGGCGTGGTGTCTTTTAAACCCTTATTAAAGGATGTTTTAATCGCGGTAAATAGCGCCGCCAAATTGGTTTTATTGATGATCATGTTTTTCGCTCCTAACGGATAAATGGGCTAATGGCTGACGGGCTAAACGATATCGACCCAGACGCCTATGACATCCACATCGATAATCGTACCGAGCATCGAACGTGTGCCACCTCCATCACTTTTTGCGACGGTCTCGTCATCGACCACGAACGCATTGTTGCCAATATCGGCACGGGTGATGGAAGAGTCATTGATAAAACGGTGACAACCATTGGTGCTAGGGATGGACTCATCACCTGCTATACCGCTGCGATTGTCCACGTGTTCTCGTGCGACACCACGGGGCGTTAACCCTGTGGCCGTTTTCCCTGCTACGGCATTGCCAGCAACGTCGAGCATGACAATGGCACCAGCATAAATGAGAACTGCTGCGGCCATGGGGTCATGATGGTCACGATTGGCGCGAGTTGGGGTGGCTCTGTCTTGAGTTAGCATTAGGCTTCTTCCTCCTTCATTGAGGCCTTAAACTCTTCGGTTGAAAGGCCCATGTTTTTACAGACGGCTAATTGCTCAGCACTAAGCTGTGCATTGTTTTCACCTGGCTGTTGTTTACCCTGGGTTTGCGTGGTGGTCAGTGCTGCAATGGCGGGACGGTCTTCGAGCATGGCTTTAAGTGCTGCAACACCTTGCTGTTTGCCAAAGTCAGTCAGGTAGTCAATTTCAGCCTTAAGCACCTTGTCAGCGTTGTCTTTTAATAACTGCTCAACAGAATCTTTATCACTGCCAGCTTTTAGCGCAGCCATCGCGGTAACAGTTGCGTCATAAGTGGCTTTGGGTACGTACTTGCTCAAGTCCACTTCGCCGCCTTTGCTATCAGCACCACTAGCTTTAAGCGCTGCAACAGACTCGTTAGCTGTATTTAGCTCCGCCTCCAAGGTGCCTGTTTTATCGGCTTTTACCTTTAGGGCAGCAATAGTAGTGGTTGCTGTGTCGGTGACTGCTTTCAGGGCCGCTGCGTCACTTAAATCGCCAGGCTTCTCGATACCCAGCAAGCCAAGTAATAGTGTTAATGCCTCATTCATGGGTTTGTTTCCTTGTGTTGATTGAGAGGGAGTATTTGAATTAGCAGAATTGGAGTGAGCACTGGCGTTAAGCGCACCTTGCTTGAGTGCCGCAATCGCCTTCATGCCATCAAGGGCGGGGTCATTGGTTAGCGCAACGTGCAGTAACGCCAATGGGCGACCAGATTGGGCGTCATAGCTAAAAACAGCGGAGGTGTAGCGATACTCTTTATTGGCAATATATTTGGCAGCCGCAGAAGTCCAGTCGACATTGAGCGCAAATAAGCCTTCACCAGGGATATATTCCAAGTCACGAAACCACCCTGCAGCAGGTGCAGGTTTACCATTAGCATCGCTGTTGAGAGTTTGGTGTTCGTAGTCAAAATGAAAGTCGTTGCTGCGTTCAGTAACGTTGGTTTGAATGTTGGTATAGGCCAGCGCATCCATCAGCCACTTACCGCCAGGCACTTCGAAGGGCCGCCCATCTTTGGCCGCAAACTCACCATCAGGCAGCAGCTGCACGCGAGAGCTGTTATTATTGTTGTTAATGCCGAGCTGAGCTGTCTCACCATCAAAAGCGAAGGTGAGTACAGCCACTGCATTTTCATCTGAGCCGCGATGACCGTTACTCAGTGCCGCAATGGTGACGGGCTTAGGATGAGGCTCTTTAACGTGAGAGCTGAGAAGATTTGATGTCATAACTCCACAATGACCTATGTGGAGGAGAAGCTGTATTAACCTGAGTTAGTAAAGTTATTAAGGTTTAAATTCAAGCTAGCTATCTAGATAGTCTCCAAGAGTAGACTGTCTCGGTTTTTGATAAAAACGGGTTAACTTGTCGGATAACAAATTTTAAATGTCTTCTTTGATTGGGTTTATTAGGCTGGTTTTGTATTTGATTATTTGTTGACCCCTATCTGGTCGCATTGATAAGACTTATCGCCCTCCGCTCTACTCAGTAACCCCATTTATAAACCTTTTATAAACGCCGTAAGGAATTCTTAACAACTTTCACGTCTCTTTGTCTCATTTCATTTATAACATCGCTTAAAATGCGTTTGAGGGAGTTAATGAGTTCTTTTCAGATGATGCTCTATTAAATTGATAATCTCTTTACGCTCGAAGGGAGCAATGCCTAGAAACTCTCTAGCGACGATCTCTTGATTAGGCATCATGCTCTGTGGGCTTGTAGTACCACCAAACTGATGCATGGCGGCGTATTCTTCATTGCTCCCCAACTCAAGTTGATTGCGGCCTAATTGGTAATGAAGGCTATCTGCTAAGGTTCCCGATTCCGTTAATATGCGATCGGTGCGCTGCTTACGCTCTAAAGTCGTGCTACTGAGTTCGGCCCAGGGCGAGCCATCAGGGGCTTGCTGATCGATAAAGCGTTGTTGAGTGGACTCAAGCAAGTATTCACCTATCTCACCAAGTACCGGTGTCAGATCACCGCTTTGCTTGAGTAGGTTGTTAAGTGCTTTGGTGATCGCTGTTCGCCCCTTAGCTTCAACCTTGATATGAGTACCAGCCATTAGCTATTAGCCTGCTCATCAGGATGAAAAGCTGATTCGAGTCGCATAGCAATGAAAGTGCGTTCAGGCTCTACAGCCCTAGTAGCAATAGCATCACATTGGGCTTCTATATCATTTGGCCAAGGCTTATGGGCCAAGAGTGTATCTATCTGTTGTAAGTACTTTAGCTCCATCATAACCTCCCTAATTCAAGCATTTTCTCATCAAACCAGTTTACTACATCTGGCCATACTAGCTTCAGTTCATCTCTTCCCAGCATATAAGCTGTAAAGTGCTCTGCAAACCATTCTCTTTCTTTTATCGGATCACCATAATGTGTTAGATAGTCTTTGCTCGCTGGACTCGGTACGCCTAATTTATAATGAACTTGATGGCCCATTTCATGTACCCAAGTAATAAATCGACTTGTGTCATCATGAATGCTGCCGCCTGCTTCAGAAAATGCCCACCATAAAGATTTGTTATTAATGTCGTAAGGCCCCGACATATTATCACCTTGCTTAATGATGTCACGTATACCGTCGAGCATCTTAACCACATTGATATTATTGAAACGATGTAGGCTCGACACTTTAACAACAACATGATCAAAGCTCTGGCTGGTAAAGCCCTCAGGTTTCCGTTTAGAGGTAAATCTGGCTCTTGCCGCTAACGGACTAACACCTAAATAGTGACCCACCTCAGCCGCTATAGTGCGGCTTCTTACACCACCAGCCATTTCACTTGATTTGATAAATACCGTTTTACGATTGGTTTTCTTAATAAAACGAGCAAGTTGCTGAAACTGTGGTGCTGCCGGTGTATCCATCAACTGGGTGAATATGTGGTTTAGTCCATCAATATCGACACCTTTAACCGTGCTAAAAGCTGTCGGTATAAGACGTTCTGGTGCTTGGTAAACCGGAGCCTTTTGTGTAGCGAGTTGTTGTTGCTTAATCTGATTAGTCGAGCGCTTAGGGATATAATCAAAGCCAGGGTCAATACCTTTTGGGATTTGATGTACTTCACCCGTGGTTTTATCTTCCCAACCACGCATACCATCATTAGGGCGAGACGTAACAGATAACCCTCTTCGCTCAAACTCTGATTGACCTATTCCATAGATACGACACTTACAGCCCCAACCATTCGAAGCAAAATGAGTTTGCCACCATGGATCACTTTTTGGCAGAAGAGTGTCATGCCACTTAAGATGCAGCTCACGAGGGTAGCGGCTATCACCATGAGCATAGCGCCAATACTCGAACTGCTGCAGCTGTTCATATCGTCCGGCATTATAGCTTTGACGCATATTGGTATCGAAGATAACCTTCGCACGCCAGCTAGCCTTGCCAGTGTGTGCCCAGCCATGCTTGGCGACGATAGTATTAAACTCTTTTTTAAACCAAGTAAGCGACTTGCCATCAGCTATGGCAGCATCAACCGCACGCCTAAAGTCATTAAGCAGATCATCCTTCATCGCCCCTGCAACGCTAAAGCCCGAGTTATGACCATGACGCCACAGGTCACTCCAAGACTCTGTAGGCACGTTAAGCTTATTGCGAAAGAAGCTTATCTGTTCATTAAAGGGCAAAGAGCCATAGCGGGCATTTGAAGGCATTAGTTGCTCTCATTTACATCATGTTGGCCTGCTAAATCGGCGGTAACTAATGCCAACTGCAGTACTTCACTGGCTTCATCGATACTCAGGTTTAACTCGCTCAAACTCTGTTGAAGATCTTCCAAAGAATTTGCACCTTCAACGAGTTGACGCACCTCATCGGTGAAACCTTCGAGAATAGGCGACATGTCGGCCTGTAGCGTTGCCGACATCAAATCAACGGTATCGACTTCTTGTTGAGATTTAAGCGCCACTATCCGCTTAATGGCCATCTTTTTGAGTTTGGCTTGCTGCGCATCAAGTACTAATTCTGTGTCAACGGGCTTGGCCGTAACCTGTTTAGCCAGTACAGTCTCATTATCCTGAGCTACGGGGATCTGTAATTTGTCCTGGGCCCACTGCTGAGGAATCGCAAAACCGATATCCACCAACTTAGGCAGAGACTCTGCGTACCCTTTGAGGTCTTCGGCTTCAACCACATTAAACACTAAGCGAGGACTACGATTAGGCGTGCGATAGCTCTTACCATTGAGCATGTACATCGGCAGCACTAAGTCACAGGTTAAGGTGTTACCTATCTGCTTAAGATCTGAATCTCGCAGCTCCTGGCGTACTTCGTTATGCACATTGCCTAATGCATTGGTTGAGCTTTTACCGTCGGCTTGGCTGGTTAATGTACCGCCCAAAATGGCCTTAGAGATGGTTTTTTCCATTAAAGAGATCATGTATTCAAATGGGTCTTTATTGCCCTTAGCTGCCTCTTTAAAATCAATTTCCATTCCCTTGGGGATGATCCCCCCTGCATTGTGGCCAATGCTCATTACCGCTCGCAGCAGCGTCGCTTTCTCGCTTTTATCCGCACCTGTCGGGTATTTACCCAGGCGTAACGGTAAGCCGTAGATCTCCAGAAACTCGGCTAAATCACGTACGCCATAGTTTTTAAACAAAAATGGCCAAGCAAGTACCCGCCCTAAACCATTACGCCCTAAATAACCTGACTTAGTTTTATGCACATGACTTATCCAGCCAAAGCGCTGCAAAGCTGCGCCATTGAGCGTGTTATCACGTAGACGCAATTCGTTACGGTCGACAGCCTCGATATCATTCGCATTAGTTTGACCCGTCATAAACCAGCTGGGGTCTTTAAAGTTAAAGGCTGTGGGTAGCCAAAGCTTACTTTGTTGCTGCCACACTATTTCACTATTTGAAAAGCCTTTTAAGATAGCGTCACTCATATCAAAAATGAGATCGTCTAAGATCTGCATGTCTTCAAGCTGCTCAGCTAACATTTCAGCATCTTTAGTCTCGGCGGCACTGGCATTACGAGGTGGCATTATCTGCCATTCAACGTCCAATAATGCGCGGCGACGCTTTTGTAGCTCAGAGAAAATATGGCCGTCTTTCTCCTCCATATCTTCTGCCAGCTCACACTGTGCTATCAGATCGCCTTGTTCGGCCTGAACCAATATTCGAGCAAGTTTAGCCGGTGTTAACCCTCTGCTCGGGTGCTGGGCATAATGACTATGCAAGTGACCCAACTTGGCATTATCTGTTTGTGGCTTGGCTAACGCCTTTGAGCTGTTTTGTTTTATCGTGAAGCGAGTGCCATTCTTATCCGTATGAGTATCGCTTTTAAGCGTGTTATCTGAGGTGTTATCTGTATGAGTCGCCATGGTTAATAAGTTCCTCGATCAAAGCTGTAATCGTCATCAGTGTCATCGTCTTCATCAGCACTGCCTTTGCCTGGAATAGCGGTAAACTCAATGACGCCGCCATCCATCCAACTGGCACGTACAGCCATCGCTAACCCCACCGCAAAGTCACCGTGGCGCTGTTGGCCTGTGGTCGCGCTCTTATCAGAGCCTTTATCAATCTTGGGCGTACCATTGGTGACTTTGATTTTTGCCATGTCATCGAGGATGTCTTGATGGCGAGGAATACTGAGATTGAGATCTTCAAACTCAGCCTTAAGCTTGGGCATCCACTCGCGGTACCAGGCTTCACTTATCATCACTTGCTCGACCATCTCGGTGCCATAACGGAACATCGCCGCTTCAGCTAAGTAGCCACCATTACCCGTTGCATCGAAAGACATCCCCTGCAGGCGTGGCAAGTTGTCACAGATATAAAACAAAATCTCTCTTTGAGCGTCATAAGTGAGCTTTGCCAGCTCCACCACGAATGGGGTGCGCTTACTCAAATCAGGCTTGATTGTTAACGGTACAAATACAGACAAGTCACCACGGCGGGCAAAATCCTCACCAAAGGAATGATTCCAAAGCGGGTTTAGCTTATCCAGGTGGGGCTTAATCTGTTCACACCACTCTTTAACCTGAATATGTCGATGAGCCTCCGACCAGGTCTCAAAGTCTTTAGGCGCATTTAAGGTGATAATCGGAATAGAGTTATCTTTGACCATCGCCTCTTCGATAAGCACTCGTTTGATGTAGGTACCACCACCTTGCTTAGGCACGCAGCCATACTCCTCAAGCGCATCTTCTTCACAAGCCGTGGCTCTAAGCAGTCCGGCTTTCCATTCATCCTCTAGCGTCTGATCCCATTCAAGCTTACGGATTTGGCAGATACGCTGATATAAACCCTCAGCACAGGCATCGTCGAGAGTAATGCGGTGGACGCTGTAATCTTTTTTACCCGCTCTGGAATCATTAATCAGCTCATTAAACTGGTTATCGGTGCCGTTATGCGTACTGATAAGGCGCACCTTCGCGCCCCACATCGTCAAGGCCAATGCAGCCTTGAGCACTTCACCTAAACGGTCGTGAAATGCAGCTTCATCGATGGTGACGTTACCCTGCATACCACGTAGATTGCTGGGGTTAGAACTGAGCGCTTGGATTTTAAAACCGGAATCGAAGTAGATAGCAAAAGTGAGAATGTCTTTATCTTCGTTTTCATCACGAAATATTTCTTCCTTGATTTCTCCTGCAGCCTTGTTGAATGCTTTGGCCCACATGGCTGCAGCATCGATAAATTCGCGCGCCATCTCCTTATTCGAGCCCACATAAAAATGATTGGTGCCACCTGCACTGCGAGCAGCTGCTGCGGTTAACACACCATCAGCAGCTTCCGCCCAAGTTAGTCCAGTACGACGGGATTTTTCAGCAATCTTCAGTTGTGACTCATCGGCTATCCAACGCTTCTGGTAAGCCAGTAACACTTCAGTTGAATCAAACTGTGCCATTTCGGCTTGGATAGCCTGGGCAACTTGTGACACTTTGGGGTGAGTTTCAATCTGCGCGGATCTCACTAAGCTATTCCCAAGATTTCTTTCTTGAGTAGGCTAATGGCATCCTTAGTTAATCCAGCTGATTTGGCAACCTTTTCGGCAGTGTTCGCCGCTTCTTCGGCAAAGGCCTTACGGATTTCTTTTTCACGCTTATGGCTGGCCATAGCAGCAGATTCGAGACGCTGCACCGCGAGCATGGCATCTTTTATCATGCCGACATCTGCCGTTTCACCGTCTTCGTTTAATAGGGCTTTAAATAGCTGTGAACGGGCCATTTCTAAAATGAGTTTGGTTACTTCCCCCGTAGGTTTATCGCCAAGTTCGGCTGTCCATACTTTGGTGATTTCACGCATTTCACGCAGACTTTTACCCACGTTTTCCATCTTGCTGGCATAACGGTTTAACCCGGTGCGTGAGAGCTGTTGCTCTTCGGGCAGACCTGCAGCTTCTATCAGTGCATTAACTTCGTTAAGCAACTCCATTTGAGTGATAGACCCATCACGTAAACCACTGTCGAGGGTTTTGCGAATAGCATCGGGCAACAAATCGACTTTAGAGCGACGGCCACGAGTTGGAGAGTCAGTCATTAGCTTTGTTCTCAACATCTAAGCGCTCAAACTCTGAAAGCCAATACTTTCGGACTTCCTTTATCTGCTTTTGTAGTTCTGATTGAGCTGCATAGACCTTAGGTACGGCATTAAGGAGTGTTATTTCTAACTCAGGTAAATGAGGGGCCAGAGCGACGCTCTTAGCTAATACATTTTTTTTCAAATCTTCAATAACAAACAAATCAGCAATTAAACGTATGCCATCACGTTCGCCTTTATTTAGCTTTGCTCTAGCCATTACGACTCTCCTGCTCGTGGGCGCTTTATGCCAGGCACAACTGCACGGCCAACAGAAACATCCTCGCCCCTAGCAGTCAGTACAGCCTTTTGAGTTCCGCCGACTTTAGCTAGGTTAAGCATGCCTTGTTCGGCCAACCAGGCCAGCTGAGTTAGCAAGCCGTCTCGGCTAATATCGAGGCCATAGGCATTGAGTCCATCTTGTAAGATGGACTCATTTAAATCGAAGCCAGGAACCTCACCCAGTAGACGTAAAATAACCAGTCGTTGATGTTCTGACATGATCTCTTTTAGTGCCATTAGTCGTTCCTTAATTCGTTTTCCAGTAGAAGATCCGTTTTACGCTCAAGGCGACTAATGCCTTCTTGGGTGGCATTAATGGTTTCACTGAGACCGCTTAAGGTTTTATCCAAGCGGTGTACCTCTTCTTTCGTCGGCAAATGCCCAATATTGGCTTTTACCTGAGTGATTTGCAGATCCATGTGCGTGAACTTAACGGTTAGCGATTCATGATCTTTTCGAAGCGTAAAACGTTGGTTAAACCAAGCTAATAGGCCAACAACACCTAAGTAGGCTAAGGCTGATAACCATTTAAAATTGTTATTGATAAACTCAAGAAATTCGTTCATTTCATGCCATTTGTTAGCAACTGATTTTTCTCTTGACTAGATTTGGATGAGCCAAACCAAAAATTAAGGATTTGTGGGATCGCAGCGGTCAATACGCCAATCACAGTCCCTAACATGCCAAAAAGTAACGGATTAATTTCAATGCCTTCTTGCCAATTAACAGCGTAATAGGCCAGTAGCCCAGTAATGGTGAAGTAGCCAAGTACAAATAGGGCTGATAGCAGGACTTGTGGCCAGCTGTTTTGCTTGAACAATTCACGGGCATTGGCCCTATCTTGGTACTCCAAATCTTGCTCTTTAATGTTGAGTTCTTTGAGCTGTACTTTGAGACCAGCATCTATATTACGCAGAGCAATGAGCTGTTCTGGAGTCGCGTTCTTGATCTGTTTAGCCAACGCCTCCGGCTCCGTTTCATCGCTACCCAGTGCCAGCTGAATGGCTGATATTCCTAACGCTGCAAATGGGCCGCCGATGATCTTGCCTGCCAGTGGCGCAATGGCCGATATGGTTTTACCTAAATCAAAGTCGTCAAACCAGCTCATGATTAGCTCCTTAACATTTGGTGAATTTCACAGAGTGATTGCTTAGCAATACCAGGCACTGAGGGAGAGTGTTTTGCTCGTTGTTTTAGCCGCTCAGCCTGAATATCGACTAAATTCACGCTGTTCCAGCCCTGAATAAATTGGCTCTGCCAAGTAGCATCATGGCTATACAGAGGGCATGGCAAAGCCCTGACACAGTCATCCGCGCGTTCAGTTTCTGCTTTTAAACGCTGCTCGCGTCCTGATTGAAAGCGTTCACGTTGACGGCGGTTCATGCAGACGCTCGTATTGAAGACCTTGATTGCCATCCTTGCCAACCATAACGGTTAGCAGCTTGATAGGTAGCGAACTGGAGCTTAGTGAGTCGGTGCATCCAACCTAAAAGAAATGTTGCCTGGCTGGGGTCATTCATCACTATTCGGGCATATTTACGCCCACGTCGAGCCAGATAAAGAGTTAATAAGTCATTGTGATTTTGTCGGTCGATTGCCGCTAAGGTGTTGGGGCCAATGATGCCATCAGGTTTGGCTTTAATGGCACGTTGAATCATCTCAATAGCCATGCGTGGCCCGTGATTTACCGCAGCATCAAACACTGCGATGGCCAGTACATTCGGTAACTCATCACAGCGACACACACGCCAATAATCACGGTGATAGATACGTTTAGCTTTTTCTAAGGTAAGTGTATTGAAATCAAGGTTAGGATAAGCGCGGCGACTGAGGCCATATAACGTCTCACCACCTCGATCGGCAACATGATTAGAGTAACCCCCTTCAGCGGAAAGTATCCAATGAAAGCCAAGTTGGTAGGTCTGGCTAAGAAGCGCGAGTGTTGATACTGATTGGTTCGATGATAGCGCTTGATGATTTGATTTTTTCATACTGCCAGAGTGACAGTATGAGCTGAAAAGCTGTATTAACCTGAGTTAGTAAAACTTATAATCCTAACCATTGAAAAACTATAGTACTTTGGAAAGCCGCCATCGCTAGCGCAACATGTATAAGACCAACAAAAAGAACAGTATGATCAAAGTGAGCTTGAGGTGACTTCATGTTCTCTCTAATTAATTGGGTTATTTCAGTTTCAGGTACATGGCTTCTTAATTTAATTGACCAAGCATTTAGAAGTTTCTTACTTTGAGACAGTGCTGCCGCAGCGTGGAGGTATCTAGCGATGAAGCTCAGTATTAAATAAATACTAATGGTTGTAAAAAAAACTTCTGCCCCATGGCTTTGAAGTAAATCTCCCAATATTGCGCCTTTCGCAAATGAACCAACAGTAAAAATAAATGCTATAGATAACAAATCCTTGACTAACCCAGAACTCAAATCGGTAGATTTTTCGGCATACTTTGATGAAAACTGTTCGATATCTTCGTAAACTTCCTTTAACTCTTTTCTATACTCATTATTTCTTTCTGCTATGACAAATGAATACTTAGATTTAGCTTGTTCTAAGGCTGTATTCACATGCTCGATACCGTACTTAAGCAAGCTTCCACCAGCAGGAATATCGAGTGATAACCTATCTGATAGTAATTGCAATCGAGTTTCCGATTCATTGCCGTTATAGCACCACATAACAGCTTCTTTTAATTTTATAAGTTGATTTGTTGAAATATCATTAACCATAGAACGAAGTGAAACATTTAGGTGTTTGACACCATGCAATACTATTTTATCTTCAGAAAAAAAGTGCTGAGCTATACATGCAAAGAGAACTTTTGCATAAGCTAACCTAAAAGGCTTTGCGTATTCCCCCCCCCAGAACCCCCAGCTTAAATCGAAACTAGACGGACATATTCGAACACTATCATCAGCAATAATGTAAATACTTTTCTTTAATTTAGTTTCACTAGGGAAAGCACTATCAGTCAAACCAAACTCTTCTGGTAAATCTTCTCCAGCAGCAATTATTGCTAAGTTTCGCCCTCCAAATTCTTGCTCTTTTTTTAGTCCATAAACATGAATAATGACAGGTTTATTTTGGTTAATAGACCCAGTAGTAAATGGAGCCTTTAACCCTAAAGATGTTCTTGTATGATTTACAAAAGATAGAACTGAACAAAATAAAATTCTATGTTGATGGGAGTCTTGAACATTAAATAATTTAGCAATGAACCCCTCTTTATCGAAAGTAAGAGTCCAATCTGCCGTATCGCTTTGATTTTGAGTAGAGGAAAAGCTTTTAAGGAATTCATCTACATCCAAATGTTCAGTATCGACTTCTAAATTCAGACATTCTGTAAATTCATGAGATTTGGCTAATGTACATAATTCAAACAGAGTTGAGCGAACAACTTCATTCCAGTTACCAGCTAAAGCGTAGGCAGCCAGAGTTTCATTATTGGTGCCGGTAGCTTGTTTGATCAATAGCTCAATGCTATTGCATACACTATTTATCAATGACATTATAACTTTGTGAAATCACTTTATGTTCAATAGTCCCATCTGCTAATGTTGTAATAGTCACACCAGCATCTTCTGGTTTACCAGGCCACTCAATAATAACTTGCTTGTTGGTTTTAATTTTAGTCACTTCATCCTTTGCCACAATAGAATTTTTTCTCGCAACAAACTGCACACCATTAAACTGATGCTTATCCATAAAGGTATCGAAACTAGCGATGTTATCAACTTGCTTATGTGCATCAGGATCTAAACATACAAGATCTCGAATGTCATCCATACTTATCGAGCTGCCATCATTGGCTTTAATATAGTCAACAGCTTTGGCTTTTTTTAGATACGCTACAGGATCTCCATTGGCTTTAGCCCATTGATAAACCTTGGTTGGGACCATTCGACTGTAGCTAGAATCAACTCTCTGAAGTTGAACACCAAGAAAGTCTTTAAAATATTTGGTAATTGCTATTTCAGTATCAAGTGTACTTGCCGTTTTTCCTCGCTCAACAGCTAATACATCCCAATCAAAAGTGCTACTGACATCGATCAAAGCTCTTTTTTGAATAGCTTTCTTATCTTCAGATAGAGTATCTGCAATTTCAGTAAAGCTAACATGGCCTTTGTTATTAGGATCTCGCTTTTGAGCAAGTACTTTGGTGTAATCCACTTTTAGAAGAGCTATAAAATATTTCTTTACATTACCAACAATCATACTTGCATATGCAACAATTACGATACCATCTGACATGGGCCCTTGATGAATTTTCTTGAAGTCAGAAACAATCAATTTTGAAATACCTACAAATTTGTTATCCGGATCTGCAATGATTTCCTGACAATGCTTTACCAGCGTATTGTTTGCTTTATCAGAGAATTGATAGCGAGTTCCTTTAGCGGTTTCAAGTAACATGTCTTTAAAGAAATGTTCTTGTGTTCCAGTAAGTTGAACTGATTCTAGGTAATCGGGTTTTGGGGATTGGGTTTCAATAATATGATAAATGAAATGGTGAATTTCAAGAGAATCTCTCACACCTTGATTTAAAATACTTTCTCTTTCGCTCATCTTATATTCCTTCATTGATGATAACAGCAAAGAAGTGTTTGTTTGGCTTCCTTGCCTCATCTGATTGTGTGGTGTTTCTTTCTCTATCAACAGCTTAACTAAACTAGTACAAAGTTAATACGGGTTTAATTAAAAATTGTGAGATAAAAATTATTTTTATGTCTATTTTTTATCTCTGTAGGTTAGACAAAGGAGGAGCGTGAATGAATACTGCTTATGTTTTTAAATATTATGTGAATGCAAAGTAATCAAAGCCCGACTTTTTAGACTGTATTCTTACGAAGATGTGATGTAGATCTTTTGGTGCATCAATTGTGATGTTTTTAAAACTTTTTAAGTCACAAGCAATATAGCTGAATCAAGGTAATCATAAAGACCTTACACATTGAATTAAAATGTTATTTTTCATTAATGCTCCCCTTCAATTATGTACTTGATACTGTCACATAACTTACAAAAAACCATACCAACCTAACCCCAAAACAAGAGCGATAAGGGCTGTAATCAAGATGTATAGAACTTTATCAGTAATAGTTTGTCGGATGCGCCTTTCAGCCTCTAGTGCATGTTTAAGATCAAACAGCCGTTCATTAGGAAGTTGTAAAGCTTCATTATCACTTTTTAATCTCAGGTTTAATTGTTCAATTAAACGACAATACCATTCCATTAAAAAGCATTTGGCCTTATAAAATTCTTTACTAGATATGAGTTGATAACGAGGAGGAGTAGCTGAATCGTTAGAAACGTTAGAAACGTTACAATGATCACTTAAACTCTTCCAAATAACCCAAGATTCCTGCCCATTTTCCTGCAAAGATTCTAACTCAGTGATTTGAGTGACTAGCTTTTTAAGCTCAATAGATTCTGAAAAATTAATACATTCATCGACACTACGCTGGCCAAATGTAGCATCACTTTTCTCAGATGAAGATGAAGTTATTACTATATTCCCATGCGCAACAATATTGCTATTGCCGCCCACTGATTGGCCCTTTTCAAGTAAGGCTGGATCTTCCAATTTAAGCCTGGATGTATTTTCAGGCTTTTCGAGCATGCTATTACATTTCTCTGTTGCTTTGTTAGACATCATGCCTTTCACAAAACTGTCAGTATCTATGTCTTTGTCATCCATGAGTAATTACCTCGCGTGCTATTACTTTTATGTCGCAAATAACTGTATAACTTTAGCTCCTAATTCAACAGGATCGACTTCCACACTTTCGTCCTGTGCTTGTTTAAGGACCTGGTATATCTCCATCGCAACTGGATAAACCATTTCAGGATATGCCAATTTTAATCCTGAACGATGAATATATTTGGCGACAATCTCTATTGCTTTCTCTTGTAAATTAAAATCAAAGTCAGCTGAAAAACTACGTTTCCCAGTGATAATAAACTGCACATCAAAACCAAGTTCAGCCAATAAAGCGAGTTTGTCTGAAGGTATTGCATAACCAGCTTCCCATCGAATAAAGGTACCTTTATTTACCCCTATCTCTTCGAAAACTTCCTTTTGAGGAAGATTTAAATAGATTCGCTCAGCCTTTAAAAAGTTCAATTATTCACACCAAATGGTTGACAAGTTCAATATATTAAACCTATACTGAGCCCATCTTATTAACTTGTTTACGAATTGCACTTCGTAAACAACATATATGTACCAGAGGATTAAATCATGAAAGCCAATGAAATTAAAGCTGCTTTGCAAGAGCGAGGCCTCACTTACTCAATGATTGCTGATGCTACAGGGATTAAAATTGCCCATATCAGCGCAATTATCAACCGCCATAACAAATCCATGAGGGTTGCCAACATAGTGGCTAAAGCAATAGAACAACCTGTGGAACAGGTATTTCCCGAGCATTTTTCCGTGCTAAATCAACGTAAGAAAGATCAAGAGCGGCGTCAGGTCGCAGTTGATATTCTTCGTCAGCGTTTAGCTTCGTAGGTATAGAGGAAGGAACAAATAACAGACTCCGCCAATGGCTAGCTAGAGTCACATCATCCAGTTGATAAATATTTATTTGGGAAATATTTGTATGGCTTTCAATAAAACCAAAATGCACTATGAGCTTAATACGCATCAAACTCCAAGACAGCAGTTGCAGCATAGTGATGTCTTGCACCCAGACTCCCCATTGCACTACCTGCTGCCTTTGTGCCGAGTTCAGATGCGCCAACTGCTCAAACAAAGTACGAACATTCCCTATATCACTAGGCAACATAGGCGTACTGAGCAAGTTGATTTCAGCCAAAGTCTCTTCACTAAGAGCCTCGCCCAACCAATGGTTAAATACCTGACAACTTATATCCGTTTGCAATGTGCTGATTTTTTGCCTGCTCATAATTGCTTCTTGCTTGATTACCGTGTGACTGAAAATTTAGCTGATGGCCGCATAGTTTGTATAGATGCAGAGCAATACTTTGTTTGGAAGCACGCTTACAAAAGGAGTTTCTAATGGCTGCCCGAAATTGGAAAAGGCAAGTCCCCAACTCACTCAATCACGCGCTACGTCTGTGTAAAGAGCATGGTTTGGATAAACAGAACCTGTCAGTAGAACGGATTGCTGAGCGGATGGCCACCACCGTCGATACTCTATATAAATGGTTGGGGAGTGGCAGAATGCCAATCAACCAGCTAATTAACTATGAAAGCTTAACTACTGGCAATAGCCGCACTGGCCGCCCCTTCGTTACTGAATATTTAGCCCACTCTCAAGGCTACCTGCTAATAAAAATGCCCACGGGCCGTCAAGCTGAACACACTGAAGTGCTAGAACTGAATATCTTTATGCAACAGTTCATAGCCGAACTACTTAGTTTACAGGCGGGAGAAGGCGATGCTGACAAAGCCATCGTTACAGTAAAAACGTTAATTCAAGATCTGGCATTTCAACATAAGAATATTGAGCAGCATCAATCACCGCAGCTGGATTTAGGAGAGGATTCATGATGAAAAACACTACCAATAACGACAGCCAATATATCTCTAGTCACCTGCAACGCGCGTTTAAAGTGATTGATATCATGGTTGGGCATGAGGTTCTGGGGATCACCCCTGGAACATTGGCCAAATTAGCCAACACCGCACCAGCAAACATCACTCGCCTTCTAGATAATTTGGCATTAGCGAATCTTGCCGAACGTCTACCTAATAATCCAACCCGCTGGCGTTTAACGGCAAAGTTTGCCCAATACTCAAATTCAATATCACTAAACTTAAATCAAGCACAACTGCAACTACAGCAAGACCAACAAAACTACAGTTTACTGGCCGTTTAGCGCTAAGGAATTCTCATGAAAAAGACAGACACAAAAGTCAGAGATCTATCTCCAGAACAAGAAAAAGCGGTAGTAGATGCCAAAGAGGTGCTGGCATCTAAGCAAGATACGTTATTGCAATTAGGACAAGTCCAAGCATTTAATTTTATCAGCAAACTGGTAACTGTTACCGAATTGAAGGTTTTGCAAAACATTAAGGAATCTAAGTCTTATAAGGGCTTAACCTATAAAAATGAAAATGGCGAACTGGTAACAGTTACCAGTTGGGATGAATGTTGTCAGTACATATTACTCACTGACAGAAGAAATGTTGATAACCGACTAATCACTTTAGAACAGTTTGGCGAAGAGTTTTTTGAAGCTTCTAAAAGTATGGGGCTAGGTTACCGTGATCTTCGTAAGTTACGCCAGCTGCCGGAATCAGACCAAAATCTAGTCATCGATAGCGAAGCTATTGACATGGGCGACAAGGAAGCAGTGAAAGAGCTAATTGAAGATCTTACCGATAAGCATGCAACAGAGAAAGTTCACCTGAAGGAGCAATTGGGCGAAAGCCAGAAACTAGCAATGGTACGCAACAATCTACTACAAGACGCCAACAACCGCCTGAATATTACCACCGAAGAGCTAGAGCAGTTCAAGGTCCAAAAAAATAACGCACCAGAGCCAAATCAATGGGCCAAACAGGTACATGAAATAAACCAACTGAGTACCCGACTAGCTGCAAAGGCCATTGAATTAGCTGAACAGCTTGATGATGTGTCTGAAACGATTATGGCCACAGAGGTCAATGAGCAACACAGTGAACGCGCCATGGAACATATGGCCGCAGTGCAAGTGCATTGTGTCGACCAACTCTTTTTAGCCGTTAACGCTCTGTCAATTGAAACACGTCAACGCTTCGATTTTTACGTTAACCAAGGACGCCCCATGTACAGCGAGGCGGAAATTTTGGCGCTAGAAACTGAAATAGATGCACGAGGTTAACCATGGCCACACATACCCCTTCAAATATTAATATGCAGGACAGTTATCGCCAGCTGGCCAAGCAGTTAGATGCAGCACCTTCGGGTCATCAGGGGGTATTGCGTATTGCGTTTGAGGAAATGCACAACGTCTCTAAAAGAACCGTTTACAGTAACCTCAAAAAAATTGGCTGGAGTAGTGGACGCAAAATACGCTGCGATGCAGGAACAACCTCTATTGATGAAAAAACACTTGAAGAATTGGAAGCAGTAACCCGTTTAAGCCTACGTGCCAATGGTAAACATACTATGCCAACTACCGTTGCAGCCTCCATGTTAGTCGGCAGTGGACGAGAGATTAACTTGTCCAACTCACGCCTCAATGAATTACGCCGTCAGCGCAAGAGTACCGCGCAAGATCAAAAACGTGCCAGCCCACACCAGCAATTACGAACGTTATACCCGAATCATGTACATCAAGTCGATCCGTCTTATTGTCTGCTCTATTACGCACCAAGCGGTGAGCAACATGTGCAGAAGTTTGTTGATGAGTCCGACATGTATGCTAACAAACCTGAGAACCTGGAGAAGATAAGCAATCTTAAGTGTTGGCGCTATGTACTAACAGACCATTATAGCGGCAGCATTATCGTTCGCTATTATCAGAGCAAAGGTGAGACCAGTGCCAACTTATGGGATTTTTTACTCTACAGCTGGCAAAGCATCGACTCTCGCCCGTTTCGAGGGGTACCAGATATCATGGTGTGGGATAAAGGCTCAGCTAACACCAGTGGCGCGATTAAAAATGCACTTGATGCATTGCAAGTTGAACACATGACTCATATGGCCAAGAATCCTCGTGCGAAAGGTCAAGTAGAAAGCAGTAATAACATAGTCGAATGCCATTTTGAGAGCCGCTTGAAATTTGAGCCGGTAAACAGTGTCGAAGAACTCAACCTGGCTGCCGAAGCCTGGTACAACGCTTGGAACTCCAATCAACTCCCACGCCAAGACAGCCGTTTGCATCGTCGTGGTATGCCACAACCCATTGCACGATTTGATTTATGGCAGCGTATTTTGAAAACGCCGGAGAAACTGCGAGAACTTCCCCCTATAGAGATGTGTCGCTACTTATTGAAAGCCGCTCCAAAACCCAAAACGGTACAAGGCAGCTTAGATATCAGCTTTAAGCATCCTGCCGCACCTAAAAGCCAGCTGTACTCCCTCAAAGGGTTAGCCCATGTAGCAATTGGTGAAAAAGTGGCTGTAGCCCCGCTGTATTACGGTAACTGTCAAATCATGGTGACAATAAAAGATGGCTTAGGTGAAGAATATCATCATGTTGTAGAGCCTAAAGAATTCGATGACGCAGGTTTTGCCCTCGACGCACCGATATGGGGTGAGTCGATTAAAGCAATGCCAGATACCGAAGTTGAGAAGCGCAATAAAGCCTCTGACAGAACAGCATTTCCCAATATGGATTTAGATGACATTAAGAAAGCTAAAGCCAAACAGATCACCCCGTTTGAAGGCACCTTAAACGCCCACAGCCATTTACAAGACATCAAGCAACCCATCTTTATGCGTCGTGATGGCAGCAATATCGAACTCGCTGAGCAATATCAACCAGCCTCACGTGAGCCACTGAGCCGTATTGCGCTGAAGCGTTTAGTCGTGACGCAGCTAGACCGAGCGCTAAGTATTGAGGAAAGCCAACGCCTTGAGAAATACACGCACGTATTTGATGAAGATATACCGCAAATTGTAGCCACTTTACTGCAGCCTGTACAGCCACTAAAACGAGTGAAATAAGGACATTGAAATGAACGAATTAACGATTGACCATGTATTAAAGCGTCATGACATGACACGAATGGCGCTACTGAGACAATTAAATAACGAAGGCTATTCGATTGGTAAATGCTCTATGCGCAATCTTGCCGAAAAAAACCAATGTCCACGTCGTGCTCCTGCCGCTGCGGTGAGAAATGCACTTGGCCATTTATTAGGGAGCAGCATAAAAGAAGAGGAATTGGACACGATCTTTAAACATCAACCCAATGGAGGAACTAGCAACGTGGATATATCACAGCCCGTGTATGGCGTGATTGAGCAGCTTCAAATAAATGACCTGAGTCAAATGCAAGTCATTAACGCGTTAAAACACGATGGGATCACTCTATCACCCACCGCCATGAGCCAAATTCTACGCCACGGTATTTGGCCCAAAACGGTTAAACGCGTTGATATTGAAATGTCCATTAACGCTTGGCTCGCCCAATTTGTGTCTAAAAAGCAACTTAATGATATGTGGAAGGTACGTGGTGCAACAGTCAATGCCAATCCTAAAAAATCGTTAACCCCCTTGGACAATGTTGCACTTAAGTCACGTATCACTTTTGAGCAACCGGAGCCTGAAATGCTAAATCAAACCACGTTACGCCATTTTAAATTAACCCGTCATCCTTTTGAAAATGAAATACGAACGGAGGCAGACTTGTTCATGAGTGAGCAGCAAATGATGTTACGTGAAGCCATGGTGCAAGCCAGTATTGGCGGCAGCATCCTTGCGATAATTGGCGAGTGTGGCTCAGGAAAAACAGAAATACGCAAAGGCTGTTTGGAATACCTCAGACGCCATCATCCCGAAGTGATTGTGATTGAACCAATGGTGATCAACAAGAAGCGCCTGACTGCTGAGATGATTTTTGATGCCTTAGCCGAGGAACTGATGCTGACCTCATTGCCTGGAAGCCTTGAGCGTCGAGCACGTAAAGTTGAGAGCGCGCTGAAGCGTAGCGTGAAAGCGGGTAATCGTCATGTGCTGATTATTGAGGAGGCTCACGATCTGAGCAATGACGTTGTGAAATACTTGAAAAGAATATGGGAATTGAGTGATGGCTTTAATCGTTTAATCAGCATCATCTTAGTCGGCCAGCCTGAGCTTTCACAAAAGCTTGCCCCCTCAAACTACGAAGTACGAGAGTTCTCCCGCCGTTGTAATGTGATGAAGGTACCGCCACTGGGACGTTCACTTACTGACTATATTGCCCATAAGTTTAACCGTTGCAGTGTGGACTATTTAAATGTGATTGAGCCTTTGGCCATTGAGGCATTGCAACTAAGACTGCAAGCCAAGGTGAGTTATGGCATGGCGGCAAAAGCGAGCGAGCATCAGGACATGAGTTACCCGCTAATCGTGAACAACTGGTTAGTGTGCGCCATGAACTTGGCCGCCAACCTCGGTGAAACTCCCATTAGTGCAGATGTGATTAAGGAGCTGAAATGAACAAGGTCAATGAACTCGTAATGATGAATTTAGCCTATGCACTGAGGTGTGCGGCGGTTTTAGATAAAAATGGGATCACGATGAACCAGGTGATTTTAGACAGACGTAAGCCCTGTATAGAGGTCATAAATAATAAAAAGCTGGAACAATTAACCCCCGTTTCAATTGCTATTTCGAATCAGAATGGTCGCCGCTATGAGCGTTTATCTGCCGAAATAGAAGGCACTAATGTGCAGTGGCTTCAACCCATTAATAACTAAACCATCAATTAAACGGAGTAAGCCATGAATGAAATAACGTTACCACCAGGATTTATGTGTGATGCCAAGGGCAATCTAGTCGCGCTCAGTAACATTAAAGCCATTGACCTTATCCGCGATGAGTTAGTGGGTAAATTGTCCGGCTTAGCCATTAAGCAGCAGGCACAAATGCGAGCCTTTAAGACGTCTATGCTTAATGAACTTGAATCGTTTGTATCCCTGTCAGCCGATGAGTACCAGCTAAAACTTGGCGGCAAGAAAGGCAACATTACCTTATTAAATTTTAATAGTACCTTGAAAATTCAAATAGCAATAAGTGATCAACTGCAATTTGATGAACGGTTACAAGTAGCTAAGCAGTTAATTGATGAATGCATTCATGACTGGTCAAACGGGGCGAATGACCGCATTCGAACCTTAGTAGAGCATGCGTTTCAAGTTGACAAAGAGGGCCAAGTGTCAACAGCAAGAATTTTGGGCTTACGCAGACTCGATATGGAAGATGAACGTTGGGATCGTGCCATGAAAGCCATTGCCGATTCAATCCAGGTGACGGACAGCAAGTCTTATATTCGCTTTTACAAACGCAGCGACACTGAAAATGCGTGGCAAGCGATATCACTTGATATAGCAGCACTTTAGGAGGGAAAAATGGATAAAATAAGCGACGATTTCCAAAATATAGCTGATAACGCAAGAAGCACTGCAATTCAAATTCAGCCCATATTAAACCATGTTGCCCAGCTTATGGCTCATGAAGAAGTTGATGTTCCCATTGATGAACATTTTGATTTAATGTCGACATTCCCCGTTGAAACAGTCTTTGTACTCGCAACATTAGCAAAAGAGTACTCCGAGTTGAAATGCTCATTAGTTAATTGTCTTGATCTTAAGTCTGTTGCAATTTATGACATCTCTCTAACAAGCGAGAGAGACTTAACACTATTTAAAATAGGAGTGATTGCTGCACTGAATTTAACCTCTAATCCTTCTGCACTAATGGCTACCGATAACAATGATCAAACCAATTTATCTAAAAGCAACCTTTTAAGGATTCATGATGAAAAAGCAATTTAAGCCTAGATCTTGGTACATCAAGATGATCCATATTGGTAAGAATCAGTTAAAAGTTGATGAACAATCCTACCGTGCAAACTTGATGGAGCTAACAGGTAAGCGATCGTGCTTGGATATGGAGATCCCAGACCTCTTTAAGGTTTTGGAGTTTCTCAAGTCTAAAGGCTTTAAATTTAAGGCAGGTAAAGCAACCAAGTCAACCAAGAAGTCAGCACCAACACAACTTGATAAGCTACGCCATATTTGGATAACCATGAACCATCAGGGCTTTTTAAGAGATGGATCTGACCATGCATTAAATAAGTGGAGCATGGGGCAAACTAAACGCCTCAATAATGGTAATGCTATCGCCAAGCTGGAATGGCTACAACCCAACATGATTAGTGCTCTGATTGAGCAGCTTAAAAGATGGCACATGCGCATGCTTAGCGAGGCTATCGAGCATCAATATTTAGCGGCGGGTTTACTAAGCCAGGAAGGGCAGCTTAATGCAGAGGACTATCAAGCTTTTGTTGATCTTGATGATTGCTTAAAAAAGTCGAAAAACCAAGAAAACCTGAGTGGTATTTATAACGCATTAAGCATTATTTTGTCACATGACAGAACCACGCCTAAGCATAGTTGGTGATTAATGAGTCCTGTAATGGCTCTACGTATATATGTGGGGCCAGGGCAAAACATAACGAGAGAAATTTATGAGTCAACGTGAACGTTCTGCAGCATTTCTACTCGATATGATTATTCATATCGAGTCTTTGCTTATTGAGTTTGGCATTGAGAAAGATAAAGCTACAAAAGTCGCTCAGAATACTGTTGATAAAATCCGCCTAGCATATGGCCGTGAACAGTTTTACTTCCCACGTGGTGACAGCTTAGATGTGGTACTTTCTCATCATAAGATCTATGCAAAATTCAGAGGCAATAATCATGTCGAACTTGCTAAAGAATTTGATCTTTCAGTTCCCTATGTTTATCGCATTGTAAAAGCCATTCAAAGTGCAGAGATCGCAGAAAAACAGTCTGAATTATTTTAATCATTTGCGTTATCTCTTTCCTTCCTGAGTAACTGGTGTGTATTAAAAAGTATCAATAAAAAATCTATCACTAAACTGCCCCAGAATCAGTTTCAGATGATGAGCTGCACAGATAAACAATAGTCTGTTGACCTACTTTTGCTAACCGATAAGTGAATGCTACTGACTGCTTTAGATAAGACATCAATTTCAATGCTCACTTTCAATTTGCCGTGCTCGTTTATTCAGTGCCACTCTGGTAGAATGCTTATAAATCAATAGCTTTACTTTAGTAATCCTTAAATAATAGGTTTATTGAATGTGCATGCCCGTTTTGCAAAATATACGCGCATGCGCACTATACTAAGACGTTAGGCATTTAAGCTGTCAATTCAAATTTCGAGTATAAATAAAATATGTCAGACTTTTTAGTAGGTGTTCTATCTAGTGTTACAGCTACAATTATTATCGCAGTAATTGTCAAATGGATTTGGCCAGCCTTTAAGAATAAGTGCCTTTATAATGGTATTCGCATCGATGGTGAATGGGATATTGTTGAGCTACGGAATAATAAAAATACTAAAGTTGGGCGTATAAAGTTAAACCAAGACGGGCGTTACATTTCTGGTAGTAGCCACAGATCAAAAACACGAGATGGAAAGCAGTCAGAACGTAAATTTGAGTATTCTGGAGTAATATCTGGGAATCAAATTACTTTAATTTTTGAAGATTCTAACGGTGTTGGTTTTGATACGGGGACTTACGTATTCACAGTTCTTAATGACAAGAAAACCATGGATGGTATGGCTACATTCCACGGTAGAAAAGAAAATAAAATTGTCTCTGAACCGAGAACTCTAAGTAAAGTTTTAACGTAGTAAAATGCCTAACAGAGCGTTATGCACTTAAGTGGTTTACCGTCATCAAGGAGATTAAATGGCGTTTGCAAGCATGTTAAAAGACACCTTAACCATTCATCGAGCTAACGGTGAAACGATAGAGAATGTTAAGGGTAGTGTTCAAAAAAATAAAATTTACATTCAGCGTTCAGATATTTTAATAGAGTCAAAAGACAGAATTCAACGCTCCATGTCAAATGGTGGTGTAGAGGAATATGTAGTAATTGAGCCAGGGTTTCACGAAGGTTTAGGTAGTATTAAAGCTGGCTACCAAATGACGGTTGAAAAAATCCAAGGTGAAAATGAAAGTAGCACTAATACTGTTAAGGATGAAGTGTTGAATAACAAAGTTTTTATAGTCCATGGTCATGATGAATTAGCAAAAATAACTCTTGCACGATTTCTTGAACAAGGTGGGCTAGATCCAATTATTTTGCATGAACAAGCCAGCTCAAGCCAAACTATTATCGAAAAAATTGAGTCCCATAGTGATGTGGGTTACGCAATAGTTTTGTATACACCATGTGATGCAGGGGCAAAATCTGGATCTAAACTTGTTCCTAGAGCTCGTCAGAATGTTGTGTTCGAGCATGGCTATTTCATAGGAAAACTGGGACGTTCTAAGGTTACTGCTTTAGTCAAAGGACATGTAGAAACGCCTAATGACATTAGTGGTGTTGTGTACATAGACCTAGATGATCGTGGTGCTTGGAAAATGGACGTAGCTAAAGAGTTAAATAACGCTGGGTTTTCTTTTGATTTAAGTAAAGCAATGTGAGACTGACATATGAATTTACCAAGTTTAGAGTGGGTATTTGAAAGCTTAGAAAGTTGGATGAGGAATGCTTCAGTTCAAGAGCAGGAAGCTATGGGTTTATTTCTTGATGCGCTTAGCTCTACTCAAAAATATTTAGGTAGACTGCAAAGGGATATGTCATTCGCCAATATTGAAAGTGAGCATGAGTTATCAGATGCATGGAATGCTGCTGCAAAGGCTGTGCGAAAATATGACTACGATTTATATCAAAGATGCCTAGCGAAAGCTTGTCACTGGACTGGTTCCAATGAATTTAGAGGGTGTGAAATTTCCAAGTTAAATATTTCAATCGAAAAAATGATTAGTATTGCATCAAGTAAAAAACGTGCATAACGTTGATCAAACGGACGGTGTCTATTTTATTGGGTGAAGATCAGTGTAACAGTTGGCTCACGCTCGTTCCTCGCAAGTTTAGCCAACTATTTCACGCCGCTTAGCAAGGCGTTGAGGCTGTAGAATTATTCCCAAGCTGAAATTATGGGTGAAATTTACGTTCAGAGAATGCGTTAATGCAATTTTTTAAAAGACTACTGCCTCAGAATTCACGCAGCTACGCGTTTTTGGGCTTAATTTTTATCATTTTGTGAGTCTATTTTTTCTAGAAGAGTAATTCTACAGGCTCGTTACCGTATATCCACTTGCCATATTTTTCCTAATGATACTTATCACTTTAAGAGCCTTAAGCCTAAATCATTTATGTCCAGAAACGTGTTAGTGAGTGAATAATCAACAAAGACCATGCCAAGCTAGTACTCTTTTCTAGCTTGGTATGGCTGGTTAAATCAGGCATGATCTAGTTATCATAATCTGCTTAAACCCTCATTCTTTTAGTCCTATTGGATTTTAGCTTTGCACCAATTGCTAAAGGTAATACCCAATGAATCATTCAACAAAGAAAAGAAAAATCTCGAACAGGAGGTCTACCTAGATCACAATTTCTATTTTCACTATTTGAAACTCTTTTTAATATATCATCCCGCCAGATCTTAACTGATCCCTCCAGATCCCAGAGTTTTCTCGCTCTTTGCCAATAGTTTTCTCTCTCTGTATCAGCTTGAGACTTAAAACGCCCTTCCCAGAACCGCCCCGTGCAGTTATCTTCTTTATTCGCCATGCGGGCAATCGGCTCATTGAGTGCCCGCAACTATTTTGAAAACGTTAGCAAGATATATCGCTTAATCTACTTAGGTATTGAGCAATTGAATGCTTTAGACCACTAACTTCAACACTTTCAATTAATTCACCTTTAGCAAACTTTTGGGTGCTATCAGTGCCTTTAAATAATTGATGCCAATGTTCCACGACCTCTCTATCTGTCCAAGCATTTGCTTCATAGATATTAATCCTCAACACCAAGTGAAAATGATTAGACATCACCGCATAAGCGCTGACATCTATGGCAAAGATAGTGGCTAATTCTAACAATCTGGATTCAACCCAATCTCGGCGATGTTCATAAGATTGACCAGTATATTTATCAACTCCCGTAAGCCAGGATTTGCGCACACACCTAGACACACAGTGATAAAATGGCGTGTCTTCTAAACTGATTAACGTACTTCTTGGCCTAGCCATAGCAACCTCAATCCAACGACAATTATTAAAGCTTAGTCAGAGGTTGTTAGTTCATCCAGAGTTCTGGGTGGCCATGTTATTTATGTTATTTGTTCTAGGGACGAGTGGCGTGTTGCTCTCGTTGGCCGACTTTACTCATATCACGACTCCAGCGTAATTGCTCAATAAGACCAACTACGTTCTTTTCTTCAGGTGAAAACAGTAAAATACTATGTGCTAACATGCCTCTTTGTACCTTACCGCGTCCTGCATGGTCTAAGTCACCTTTTATCGAACGATGTTGGTATATGAGCGTGGTGGTATCTTCTAGAGCAAGTAATAAATCATGTTGTTGCGCTCGCTCTACTGTGGCTTGAAAACCAGACTCAGCGATGGCTTCAGCTTTGATGTTATCGTTGCGGATAAAGCGATACGCACCTTCCATATCTGCAGGAGACTGTGTCACATTCACGATAGGTTTCCCTGGTTCATTAGCTAGAGTAGAAGCTAACTTTACCAGACGAGCAGTTCTTCTAGGATCTCCTAAATCAGATTGCCCAAATTGCTGTTGTGCCCACTGTAGATGTTCATGAATCATCACTTTATCTCCTTAATAAGGTTAAAAGTTCGGATCATAAAATTGAAAATTAGTTCAAAAAAATCCCTGTTAATTTCTTAACAGGGATTTGTGTATAAGAGACAGCTAAAAAGCCCCTTAACCACATCGCTATTTTAAGTTAGTTAAACGCATTACGCTTAACCAAGGTGCGGCCATTAGACAGTTCAGCAGATCTACTATCTGCCAATGAAGCTGTACAGTTAGTTTTATTATAGATATTGCCACAATCCCAACCAATAGGCAGCTCTATCACAGATCCACCGAAGTTGGCACCGACACGAATCGCAGTTTTTAAATTGTTGAAGTTGAAAGTTTTATTACCTGAGTTGCTAAATACGTGAGTTTGAAAGTAAAGCGGTTTACCAACTTGAGTTAATGCTTGATAGATATTTCCACCAGTAGCTCTTTCATTATGCAGTAAGCTATTGTTGCCCAGTACACAACGATTTCCAAGTTGACGACGACAGAAGTTAAACAACTGAATCGTTTTGTTATAGCTAGTAGATGCGTTACCTGTACCATAGTTATACTGTTGGTATAGATGGCTGGCAAACAGCGTTGGCGTTTTTTGCCACACAGCATGAGCATTCACCTGATCTTGCAGACACCTAAAATCTTTTTCATTAGTGTAAGGTGCAGATCTACCCGCGCTGTTAGTTGCATTACGCATTCTAGAGATATTGGTCGCACGCACTTCAGAGCGACCTGTACGGTTCCACATAATCTCAGTATGGAACGTCATACACATCGCCGCACTTACTGCTCCAACTGAGATATTATTGTCATATCGGTTAGCCAACGCGGCCATCATATTACGGTAATCAGTTTTATACCTTCCCTGCCAAAACAGCGGTAAACTGTGCGTTTGGTTTGATGATGTATTCTTAAAGTGCCAAGTAACAGAACCAACACGATTCTTTACCCATTGTGGAGCATGAACTCCAGCACGGATACGAATAAGCACCTTGTAACCATTTTGGTTAGATATCCCATTTCTACTATTGTAAGCTCGTGCATCTTGAATCGCGGTATCAATAAGGCTGAAGTTAAACCGCCCCTTTACAGGCTCCAGATCTGACCAGCGAATTTGGCAATATCCACCGTCGACATCACCTCTAGGGAAATCACAAAAACTGGTTGCACTAGGTGCCTTACCTCGTAATACCAAGCCACTCGGGAACTTTTTTAGCGTTGCTCCGTGAGCTTCAATACTATTAAACCCAGACAGCATGATAGTTAATATACATATAGTTATAGCTAGTTGTTTCATTACTTTATCCTCATTTTATTTGAGTGTGTGTAACGTGTGTACAGATTACATAATCAAAACAACATATCATATTTATAATACTATAGGGTCTATAACAAGAATCTTAATAATGAACTTAAATAAAATTAAACAATAAAACACTCCAACAAAATAAGTAATATATTGAATAAATGACAAATACACATGCTTATACCATTTAATTATATAGTATAAGCATGTGTGTGAAATAAAATTACGAATATACTAACTTACTAGAAACAATGTTTCTTCCAAGGCACATTTTAATCTCCCACCTTCGTCCAGGAGATATTATGCATGCTATTGAGTATTAACGAGATCTTATTTATGAAGATCACATTGACAAAGAAAATAACCAATCTAGACAAGTACCACTCGATTTTAAATAGACAAAAGTATTACGTTATATACCATACCCTTATTGCCAATCTACTTTAGCTATTAAAACAATCGATACAATTGATTTGTACCTACCCATTTTTAATGTAATTTAAACACACGACATCAAAAAGAAACAAATATGAAACATACAGTATTTTGTTTATTTAAATTACTATTAATTTGTAATTCAGCACTCGCTGAAGTCCCTGACAACTCTATTCACTCTATCGCTATTCAGTTTTTTGAACCTTTACCAAACAAGATGCCAGGAAATAAAGATGACAATGATATAAAAATAGCACTGGGTAAAAAACTCTACTTTGACAATCAACTTTCCATCAATAAAACCCAGTCTTGTAATTCATGCCATAACTTATTAGACACAGATTCTAATCCTGGCTCAGGCACCGATAATTTAGCGGTGTCTGTTGGTGCTTTAGGCGTGTCAGGAACGAGAAATAGCCCTACGACTTGGAACGCTGGTTTTCAATTCTCTCAGTTCTGGGATGGACGAGCCAAAAATCTGATAGAACAAGCGAAATTCCCAATACTCAATCCCATTGAAATGGCTCTACCTTCAGAGAGGGAAGCCATTACTAGGTTGACAGACACAGGCTATTTAGACCTTTTTATTAAAGCCTACCCAAATCAAGTCTCTCCTCTCAATTTTAATAATATTTTAGGTGCACTGTCCGCTTTTCAAAGAACCTTAATATCTGAAGATAGATTTGACCAGTTCTTAAAGGGAGATAAAAATATTTTATCTCCAAAAGAGAAGACAGGCTTAAAAACATTTATCACTGCGGGTTGTGTCGCATGCCATAACGGGCCTCTTCTCGGAGGTCAGATGTTTACCCGAATGGGAGTCGTCAATCCATACCCCAATAAAGTTGATAAAGGCAGAGCTCATATCACGCAGGATCCAGCCGACAATTTTTTATTTAAAGTACCGCCATTAAGAAACGTGTCCAAGACCGCACCTTATTTTCATGATGGTGCCGGAATAACATTAGAACAAGCAGTTAAAGATACAGGATTCCATCAGCTTGGTATCACATTAACAAATGAAGAGACCCAGGGGATAACGAGTTTTTTAAACACATTAGAAAACTTAAAAGTCGTGACCAGATGAAATTTACTTTATAGAAGAAATCGAAATAACCTCAATATTATTCGAACTTATATTTTAATGTAACGGAGTCATTATTATGCTAAAAAAAACAATACTATCTTTTATGATATCAGCGGTGATGGTCACTGCGACCTCCGCAGCCGCAAGTGAAACCCCAAAATCAAATCACTTTTGGTGGCCTGAGCAGTTAGATTTAACCCCTCTTCGAAATCATGCAGCCGAATCAAGCCCGATGAATAGCGAGTTTGATTATGCTGTAGAGTTCGAAAAACTGGATTTAGCGGCAGTTAAAAGCGACATCGATAAAGTACTCACCAATTCGCAAGATTGGTGGCCAGCAGATTATGGTCATTACGGTCCCTTCTTTATTAGACTGGCTTGGCATGCAGCAGGAACCTATAGAACGCACGATGGTCGAGGCGGAGCTGGAGGTGGACAGCAGCGTTTTGACCCACTCAATAGTTGGCCAGACAATGTCAACTTGGACAAAGCAAGAAGGCTTTTGTGGCCCATAAAACAAAAATACGGCCAAAGTATCTCGTGGGCAGATCTGATTGCCTTAACCGGTAACGTTGCATTAGAATCAATGGGATTCAAGACCTATGGTTATGCTGGCGGTAGAGAGGATGATTGGGAACCTGATCTCGTCTATTGGGGGCCGGAGAGTAAGTTTCTAACCGATGAAAGACGTGATAAAAAAGGTAAACTTAAAGGCCCGCTAGCTGCGGTTGAAATGGGCCTTATCTACGTGAACCCTGTCGGCCCACACGGGAATCCTGATCCACTACTGGCCGCTAATGATATTAGAATGTCTTTTGGCCGTATGGCTATGAATGATGAAGAGATTGTTGCGCTTATTGCCGGCGGACATACGTTCGGCAAAGCCCACGGGGCGGCAAAGCCTGACAAGTGTGTAGCAGCAGAACCCGCCGCTGCCGGTATTGAGGAGCAAGGTTTAGGTTGGAAGAACAAGTGTGATGAAGGTTCTGGCGCTGATACGATATCCAGTGGATTAGAAGGTGCATGGACAATTACACCAACACAATGGACCACGAATTACCTCGATAACTTATTTACCTTTAACTGGGTTAAAACCAAGAGTCCAGCTGGCGCCATTCAATGGACACCCGATACCGATACCGCCTCAAAATTAGTTCCCGATGCCCATGATTCCACAAAGCGTCATGCCCCCATCATGTTCACGACCGATATCGCAATCAAAGAAGACCCTAAATTTAGAGCCATTGCTGAGAGATTTAGAAAAGATCCGAAAGAGTATGAACTCGCTTTCGCGAAAGCATGGTTTAAGTTAAACCATCGCGATCTCGGGCCTAGATCTCGCTATCTAGGTAATGAAGTCCCAACAGAAGTCCTCATGTGGCAAGACCCGATCCCAGAAGTAAACCATAAGCTCGTCAGCCAATCTGATATCACGAAATTAAAATCTGAAATCATGAAGTCAGGTCTTTCAATTCAAGATCTTGTGCTTACCGCTTGGGCTTCTGCATCGAGCTACCGAGGAACCGATATGCGTGGCGGTGCAAATGGCGCTCGCATCGGGCTTTCCCCGCAAAAAGATTGGCAAGTCAACAATCCTAAACAGCTAGCTAAAGTGTTAAAGACACTGGGGAAGATTAAAGATAACTTTAATAAGAAATCTAAAAAGGTCAAAATTTCTCTTGCTGATATCATCGTATTAGGTGGTGCAGCAGCCATTGAGAAAGCAGTAAAAGAGGCTGGATTTAATAATAAAGTGCCATTTGCCCCAGGCAGAATGGACTCAAGCCAAGCAATGACAGATGTTGCGTCTTTTGAAGTGCTTAACACCCCAGCTGATGGCTTTAGAAATTACTACTCTACGGACAGTACAAAGTCTCCTACTGAGATGTTAATTGATAAAGCGGATCTACTCACGTTGACGGTACCGGAGATGACAGCATTAGTCGGCGGGATGAGAGCATTATCTGCCAACGCTGATGGGTCTAACAATGGCGTGTTCACCGATAACCCTGGCGCGTTATCAAATGATTTTTTCGTCAACCTACTCGACATGTCGGTTAAGTGGTCAAGGAAACCTGGCAGTGAAAACATCTATGAAGGATATGACAGAAAAACAGGCAAGCTAAAATGGACCGGCACACCTGTTGATCTCATTTTTGGCTCCAATACCGAGCTGCGTGCCATAAGCGAAGTGTATGCTTCTGCTGATGCCGAACAGATGTTTATTACTGACTTTATCGCAGCTTGGCACAAGGTCATGACAAATGACCGATTCAATCTGCAATAAAAGAAGATTAAGCCGTGCGTATTGGTAGCCTTATCATCACACGTTAAACATAGCCCTCCCCCATTATAAATACACTTTATTCTGGGGACTTGGCTATACACGAGAATGCAAAAAGCAGTAGACCTGCAACCCTATGAAGCCGACTTTAAAATTTACCTGATGGAGCAACTTCGCATTTCAGCAGACAGGACAAGACAAGTGTCGGATCGAGCACACCAAGCAGACTAAAATTAAGGAGTGTTAACCTGATCGTTAAAATCTTCAAAACGAGCTATTTTTCGCACTTCATGATGCTATAGTCAGGCTATTACAAAATAATGAGTTTCAATTCACCGTTCAGGGGTTACCTATGTTAAATGAGAATCATGCACTTATTTTTGACTTCCCAGAATTTAAACAAGACATTGTTTATTTGAATCATAAAGACGAAACATTCCAAACATTATCCAAACAATATCACCTATTAGATTATGAAATTCGTGAACTAGAAGTAGCTGGCAGCCCAACCGATGATGAGCATATGCATCTGTTAAAAATAAAACGCGCGACTTTAAAAGATGTATTATTTCAACTATTAAAAGATCACCACGACAAGGCAATATCAACAAATTAAATCTAAAATAAGAGCTGGTAATGGATGGTACACCAGCTCAGATTTTTGTTGTTTATCACCTTATCAGTTCACTTACTAAGCATCATGACTTCAGCTCGTTACTCGCCTTCAACTGATAATACCAACCCCCATCAACATTAGCGCAATGTAAACGAACGCTCTTTTTTATTAGTGCTTTGATATGAAGATCAAATAGAACAGTTGCCCAATTCAACATAAATCAGTATGTTTTATATGATATTGGACAGTACCAATATATTGCACTAACTCGACTTACCATCGAAATTAAACCAAAAAATAATAGAAAAGGAATTTATTATGTCATGGGATATTAATAATGTAGCTCATCGTCTCTTGTGGAGATTTTCTCGTTCAATGCATGTTGATTACGTGCTCTCAATGGATCCACCAACCACTTTTAAACAAGGAGGTGAATGGACCAATTCCTTTGTCATTGAAGTTGCTTACGGTGCGGGAGCAGCAATGGTTCGTTCCCATGCTGAACAGTTCGCGTTGAAGTTTAATGCATGGATGATCATTCAAAAAGATGCTCAATATGAAGATGATTATACTAAGGATATGGCTATTAATGAATTATCTGACAGTCTAAGTGTTGCAGGCAGCAAATTGAGCTCCGTAGCTGACACAGTCAATAAAATATACTTATGTGTTGGTGAGGTGAAGGATGCATAAATTCATATTAGGTGTATTACTCGCAACCCAATCAATTAATCTTGCTTTCGCTGATGATGAATTTGAAAAGTCATCTCAAATACTCTGCCCTAGTTACTTGAATGAAACGCTTTGTACTGAACGTTTAGCCATGTTTAAAGAAGTCATGCTCAGTGAACCTAGCAACTTTGAAGAATTTTCTGATCAATTCAAAGCGTCTTTGGCCAAGAGAGTTAATGACTCCGAGGTGATGAACGATCTCTTATCCAGCCCATTTATGCGAGATAAGCTCAGCGCCTTACCTTTAGAGTTAGAATTTAAAATGTTGGACCGAAAGGAAGGTGATTCAGTCATAGGTCTAGGATTTAACTACTCAAGGTCTTTTAGTCGAAAAAACTTTGAAAGTGAGGGGAAATATAACACTTCCTTTCAATTTGCCTTTGATTTAAATGGCGTGGTCACACAAAATGCCGATGAAAACCCAACTAACTTTATCGTCTCAAAACTATCGGCTTACGGCAGTCTTGTGCCCTCTTTCAATTTAAATAAAGTCACTGTTGCAACCGTTCCTGATATTTGTGAAACTGCTGAATATGTTAACGACCGTGATTGTATTTTGTATGACGCAAATCAAATCAATGCATTTTTTGAACCTATTGCCAGCGCCTTTTATTTAGATTATGGCTTAGATATAGGTTACGAGACAGATCAATCATTTGAGGCATCAAACACAACAATTGGTGGCTTTCTAAATCTGGGCTATGAAGATTTTTCTAGAGACAGTTTTATGGGTTACTACAGCATTCGCCCCTCAATTCGCCTTGCTGTTGAACAAATAGCACCTTCTGACGAGACTCCAAGGGCGCTATTAGGTGAAGATGATTCGTACCAACGACTATATGGCGAAGCCTCAATTGTGTTGCCTTTACAGAATTTCATCAATATTCCCTACTACTTTAATTTCAGTTATCGGGCTTATGAAGAGATGAGTGCTTCAAACATTGTAAAAGATGCAAATTTAGATGCATTTCAATTGCGTACATATAGTTTGGTGACCCCATTTGGTGTAGCACTTAGCTACACTTCTGGCCGGCTCCCCTTTGGTGTAGAAAATGAGAAAACGGTTGAATTAGGTTATAAGATTTATTTCTAACCCTTAAGCGCCTTTATTGTAATACCAGTCGGTATAAAGATGTGATCACCCAGCGAGAATTTAGCGCTTCGGAGGCAAGACAGCGAGTGAAGAGCATAGTTATTCTACGTTCAAGCTCGTTAACGCAGCATCAGATGCGCTAAAACTCGCCTTTTAGGCGGCTTTTTGGCTGCCTACTTCTGCGTTAAATGAATTCACAAGGGAATAACCATTCCATCATCCATTCGCCTTGAATTAGTTTGCCAAAAAGACTCTGAGTAGATCACTTTCTTATACTGATTGGTATAATGCGCTGATTTTTATCTTGTTTAACTGCCTTTTCATCAAAACTCTTCCCATATAAGTTCTCTGCTTTAATCAGAAACGCACCCCAAGCATGTAACCAAATCTTGATCAATTTGTAAAAAAATGTAAAACTACTTGTTTCATTTATATGATAAATGATATTTATTTGGTTAACTCAATTTGGGATACCCGATAATGAAAATACCGATTAAAAAAATGACCATCAACATTACGACTTCGTTACGCTGGCCAGCAATGGGTCTTCTATTGTGGGGCTCAGCTATCGCAGCTGAGCAAACTCAACCCAATGTGGTCGTGGTCTTAGCCGATGATATGGGGTTTGGTCATGTGGCAATGAACCTAGATTTAGCAACTGCTGATAGCTATAACCCACAGAACCTTAAGCGTGACAGCGCGCGTCACACTCCGTCATTAGCACGAGAATATGCTCAGAAAGCCACCCCTATGCTGACTCAACTAGCCAGTGAAGGGGTAAGATTTACCAATGCCTATGTGCCTAGCCCTTTGTGTGGTCCCAGCCGAGCAGCCTTGATGACAGCTCGTTATCCTCAACGCTTTGGCGTATATAATAATGCCGATGTTAAAGCCGCTGGCGTCCCTGTTTCTGAGAATATACTAGCCAATAATTTCCGAAAAGCTGGCTATCGCACAGCTGCCATCGGCAAGTGGCATCTAACCAAAGGTAATGATAAAGGTACTGATGAGTTACCTCAGCATCCACTCGACAGGGGCTTTGACTACTTTTTTGGTTTTGACCGCTCTGGCACGCCTTATTATGGTTCCAAGATACTCAAAAAAAATCGTAAGCCGGTTAAGGCTGAAGGGTACCTCACCGATCAATTGACCGATCATGCGCTGGAGTTCATCAACAGCGATAAGGAGAAACCCTTCTTCCTCTACATGGCTTATAACGCGGTTCATGGACCATTAAACAAACCTGCACCTAAACAATACCAACAAGCCTTCAATAGTGGCGATAGGTATCTGGATAACTTCTATGCCTATCTTTATGCCTTAGATCAAGGTGTCGCCAAAATCGTCAGGCAACTAGAGAAAAATGGCCAGCTAGACAACACCATTATAATGTTTCTTAGCGACAACGGCGCTCCCGGCGGTAAACCATTTCCATTGCCGGCGAATGCACCATTTACAGGGTATAAAGGTCAGGTTTGGCAGGGTGGAACTCGGGTGCCTGTTGTCATTTGGGGCCCGGAACATCTGGTGAAAGGGGGGCGTGTGGATGAATCAGTGATCTCCTCCATGGATCTGTTGCCAACAGCATTAGCAGCGACGGGAGCATCATTGCCTGACAATTTGGACGGTAAAAATCTATTGCCTAAACTTAAGCAGGCAAAAGATGACTACCGACAGTTATTTTGGGCCAGTCAATTATCCCATCACTGGGGTTTTATTCGCGATGCAAAGGGTAAAAAGATTGAAGATAAATCGACAGCCGAACCTGCCTGGGCGGTGCGCAGCGGCAACTGGATGTTACGTTATTGGGCTGATAGTCAGTCAACAGAATTATTTGATATGACCTTAGATCATGGCGAAAGACAAGATATAGCTAACATGCACCCTGCAGTAGTGAAGCAACTGACGGCTGACTATAAAGTCTGGTTCGACACTTTAGCTAAACCTGCCGGTTGGCAAGCAAGTTATTGGGAAAGGTTGCGGATTAAATAGCGCCATCAGAGCCGGATCCTTTGAGGTCCGGCTTGGTGCTAACCAAGCTATTTTGATGGTGTTACTTAATACAAATAGATGGAAAAACAGTGATGAAAAAAACGTTCTCTTTATTATTAAGCAGTCTGCTCAGCGTGGGAGTCGGTGCCCACCAGTTGGAGCCACTGCACACGTTAGAGGCACAAACATCTGCTGTTAATTCTTCTCAGCAACCTCACAATGTGCTGCTGCTGTTAATCGACGATCTAGGCTGGACCGATTTAGGCGCTTATGGTAGTCAATATCACGAATCCCCCAATATTGACGCACTGGCTTCAAAAAGTCGTTTGTATACACAAGCCTATGCGTCGTCACCTGTTTGTTCGCCAACTCGAGCGGCGTTGTTGACTGGAAAGCATCCCAGCAGATTGAAAATCACCACTCATTTTCCCGGCCATAAAGAAAAAACACCCAAGCTGCAAGAACCCTGGAAAACAGACCACCTAGCCTTATCTGAGTTTACCCTCGCAGAGGCTTTCCAATCACGTGGTTACAGTACATTTTTTGCGGGAAAGTGGCATTTGGGCGGTGAAGGAAAGTTACCCACAGATCAGGGTTTTGATATCAATATTGGCGGCTTTAACAAAGGCTCTCCCAGAGGCGGTTACTACGATCCCTACAAAAATCCTAATTTGCCAAACCGTACCCCTGGCGAGCATCTAACCAAGCGACTTACAGATGAGACCATCGATTTTCTCAAGCAAGATCATAATGAACCATTTTTTGCCTTGCTGTCGTATTACGCGGTGCATACACCACTGGAGGCTGGGCCGGATAAACATGAGTACTTTGAAAAGAAAGCCAATAAAGTCGCTGGCGCTAAGGCTTTTTTGATTGATACAGATCACGATAGTCGCACTCAGCTTAACCAAGTCGATGCAAAATACGCATCTATGATTTGGGCAGTCGATAAGTCTGTGGGGCGTATACTCGCAGCACTGGAACAACAGGGGCTGGATAAAAACACCCTAGTGGTATTAACGTCTGATAACGGCGGCTTCTCTACTCGCAAGCAGGGAGACACGAGAGTGACAGCTACCGCCAATTTACCTCTACGTTCTGGCAAAGGGTGGATCTATGAGGGAGGCATTCGTATCCCGTTATTGATCCATCAACCGGGTCAACAAATACAGAGCCAACATGACACCTTAACGACAACCGTCGATCTTTACCCTACATTAACTGCAGTCGCGGGTGCTAAAACAGCAAAGAATATTGATGGTACTGACTTATTGATGCTGGATAACAACCCCGATATTGCCCGTCAACGCCCTGTTGTTTGGCATCATCCTCATTATCACGGCAGTGGTAATACACCCAGTGAAGCTATTCGTGTTGGTGATTGGAAACTGTTGCATTTTTATGAGCACGATACTGTCGAGCTATACAATCTTAAACAGGATATCGCTGAGCAAGTTAATCTAGCGGACAGTGAGCCTGAAAAAAAGCGCCAGTTACTGAACTTGTTGGATGAATGGTACACAGATAATGACATAGAAAGAGTCAGTCTTATTGAATAGGTAATACCAATCTAGGCTGACTGGAAACGCTCTAAAAATCAGTCAGTTTCAACAGAAAAAAACGCCACTGAATACAGTGACGTTTTAAGACTGCGAGTATTGTATTTCAAGCAATTGATTTAGTTTAGTTGTATATCAGGCACAGGTGTTGTTCGTTCGATAAACTGAGACTCAATAAGTTCAAGCGCTTCATCCAAGATCTCTTTTGATGCTTTATAAGCGGCGTCACTGTCTCGAGATTTAATGGTATCCAAAATATGTTGATGCTTGATCACATCAGCACCCGGGACACCTTTAATTTTATTGGTGTAACGGATACTAACTCTTAATGCCGTCGCGATAAAGTTGGTGAGCTGGTAGAAAAAACGATTACAGCTTGCTTCAAGAATTGCGGTATGAAATGCAATATCAGCTTCTAACGGATCATCTAAACCATTATCGGCATCACGCATTCTATCCAGCGCATTCTCAATGTTTCGCAGTTGTTCGGCATTGGCTTGTAGAGCAGCTAATGCGCAAGCTTGAGGCTCAATTGCCACTCTCATCTGAGTAAACTCATGTAAAAGCTGAATCGAGGGTTTACTGCTTAAAATCCAGCTTAAAACATCTGTATCGAATAGATTCCAATTGTGTTCTGGCATCACGCGGATACCTTGCTTAGGGCGTGAAGAGATGAGTCCCTTGGCTGACAGCATTTTCACAGCTTCCCGAGTTGCGCTCCGGCTCACACTGTATATAGAACAGAGTTCAGCTTCTGATGGGAGGCCACTTCCTACAGAATAACGGCCCTTAACAATCTCCATCCCAAGATCATGGGAGAGTTGATGAGTTAAATTGTGTTTCTCACGTAGATTCATAATACTCTTATTTATCATGTAAATAGCTGATGCATTTCCCTTTTATGACAATGCTATTAACGTCAGGGGTTAGCTCATACTACCTCAGATGTAAGCCTCTGGAAAACAAGTAAATCAAAAAACGTCATGAATATAAGCGTTACAGGTAGAAGCTGTAGTGAAAAATAGAAAGAAGTTGACTTAATGTTAAATATAGTATTAATATGATAATAGGGCAAGGAGATGATAATACAGACACTGTTAAAATAATTATATTAAATAATTTTAAACTTAGTGATTAATAGTATTTACCTACTGATCATCATCAAAAACTCACTAACAAGCAATGAGTTAAAGGTATTTCAATTGATTTATTGTCAGTGTGGTGGACGAAAGATGGCCTTTTTAAACCGAGTTTAATTGGTTGAAAAAGTTGCAAAAATGAACAAGCTGATACAGCTTTTCATTAGGGCCATTGATTAGGAGAAGAACTATGACCATCTCACAGCTTGATTACCGGCTTGGCGGACGCGGTGTATTTGTAACCGGAGGCGCTACCGGGATCGGGGCTGCACTTGTAAAAGCATTTATTGAGCAGGGAGCCAATGTTGTTTTTGTGGATATTAACAACGGAGCTGGTGAGGCTCTGTTACATGAACTGATGCCTAAAGCTGATCAGCAATTGCGTTTTTTACCACTGGATGTAACCGACACACAGCTACTGCAGCAAACCATCGCAGAACAAGCCGCGTTATTAGGACGCTTGGATGTCATGATTAATAACGTTGGCAACGATAATCGACATGATGCAGCAGAATTGGATGAACAGGACTGGATGCAGTGTATGGCAATTAATCTGCATCCTGCATTTTTTTCATCCCAAGCAGCCTTTAAGGCGATGAAAGAAGCCCAGTCAGGAGTAATACTCAATTTCAGTTCCAACATGGCCTATATCGGCGAACGTAATATGGCGGGTTACATCACAGCTAAAGCTGGGCTTGCTGGGATGACTAAAGCCTTGGCAAAGGATTATGGTGGTGACCACGTCAGAGTTAATGCCATTGTGCCTGGCTGGGTAGCCACAGAGCGTCAACTAGAGCAATGGCTGTCACCTGAACAAGAGCAACAACTAATGGAAATGGTTGCCATACAGAAACGTATTACACCAGAGGAGATTGCCCGTTTGGCACTGTTTTTAGCCTCTGATGACAGCACATTTATCACTGGTCAGTGCATGGTGATTGACGGAGGCAGAATATAAGTGATGGGGCAAGCTGATGTAATCGTGATTGACTGGGGGGCCAGTTGCTTAAGAGCCTATTTGTGTGCTGAAAGTAACGATGGCCTCAGAGTATTAGAACAGATCACAGGACCTGGTGTGACTAAGATTGGCCGCGAGTTCGAGGCTGAACTCACTAACGCGATAGCGCCTTGGAGCAAACAACATGGCCTGTTGCCCATTTTCATGTCGGGCCATATAGGTTCTAGTTTGGGCTGGCACGAAGCGCCTTATCTTTTTTGTCCAGTATCACCAGAAGATGTGGCTAAACACCTTGTACGGTTCAAATCTGCAGGTCACAAAGTCTATCTGGTTCCTGGGGTTAGCTGTATTGAACCTGGAGTTCATCGGGATGTAATGCGAGGTGAAGAAACCCATGTTTTGGGCTGGCTTAGATTAGATGAAGCCCATCGCCAAGGTAAACATCTGTTGTGCTTACCTGGCACCCATACTAAATGGGTATTGGTAGAAAACGGCCTAATAACCGTTTTCAAAACGGCGATCACCGGTGAGTTATTTGATCTACTCAGTCACCAAAGTGTGCTTATACAACACCAAACCGTTGAGATGGATATGCTGGCCTTTGAACGAGGTGTAAGACTCACCCTTGATAGCGATTATGGTCAGTTTGTACATAACTTATTTAGTGTTCGTACCTTGCAGGTATTAGGCGATTTGAAGCCAGAGCAGGCTCAATCTTACTTATCGGGATTGTTGATAGGAAGTGATGTCAAGGCTGCGTTAATGGCACCTGAGTGGAAAATTGATGAGTTAGTCTCGATTACCTTAATTGGTAGCCAGTCTTTATGCCGCTTATTTGAAAAAAGTTTAACAATGAAAAACCTTTGCACTGAAAATATAGATGATAAACAGACGTGTTTGAGCGGATTTTCCGCCATCTACCGTGCAGTTTTGCAGGAGTAAGTCGTGGCCATTATGTCACCAGAAACATCTGGTAAATGGTCAAATTGAAATAATAATATGCTCAAGTGGGGAAGTATATGGAATTAACCATGTTAGATCTGTCTGTTGTTGCCTTTTATGTGGTGGCTCTGATCACAATTGCGTTCTTCGTATCGCGAGAAAAAGCCGGTCATGTAAAAGATGCCAACGATTACTTTCTTGCGGGCAACAGCCTTCCTTGGTGGGCTATTGGTGCGTCATTAATTGCAGCCAATATATCAGCAGAACAAATTATTGGCATGTCAGGTTCCGGTTACAAAATCGGATTGGCTATCGCTTCCTATGAGTGGATGGCCGCCATTACTTTGATTATCGTTGGGAAATATTTCTTGCCAATCTTTTTGCAGAAAAAGATATACACCATGCCGCAGTTTTTAGAACAGCGCTTTGACTTCAGAGTTCGACTAACAATGGCGATTTTTTGGCTTGGGGTGTACATTTTTGTCAACCTGACGTCAGTATTGTGGCTCGGTGCACTTGCCATCAATACGATTGCAGGCGTAGACATGCTCTACGGCATGGGCTTTTTATGCTTATTCTCTATTGCCTATTCTCTTTATGGCGGATTGAAAGCCGTAGCCTATACCGACATTATTCAGGTCGTATTACTGATATTCGGCGGTTTATTCCTGACTTATACCACGCTTGAGTTATTAGGCGCTGGTGACGGTATTATGGCTGGGATCAATAATATCCTCACTCAAGCACCAGAAAAGTTCGACATGATTTTGGCGCCAGATCACCCCCATTATGTTGATTTGCCTGGCTTGTCTGTATTGGTCGGCGGTATGTGGGTGATGAACCTATCTTACTGGGGATTCAATCAATATATTATTCAACGCACTTTGGCAGCAAAAAACCTACGAGAAGGCCAAAAAGGTATCGCATTCGCCGCTTTCCTTAAACTGCTGATGCCAATTATTGTTGTGGTACCAGGCATTGCAGCTTACCTCTTGCTGCCAGATCTAGACAGACCTGATAGAGCTTACCCAGAGTTAATGACCATGATGCCAGAAGGACTTCGTGGGCTGATTTTTGCCGCTGTGATTGCAGCCATTGTATCGTCAGTGGCATCCATGACCAATAGTATTGCCACTATCTTCACCATGGATATCTACAACCCGTTGAGTAAAAAAGAGCATGCAGCAAAGCATCTAGTTAAAGTCGGCCGTATCGTCAGCTTACTGTCGTTAGTCATCGCCCTATTTACCGCTAAACCTTTACTGGGCAGCTTCGATCAGGCTTTCCAATATATTCAGGAGTTCACCGGCTTCTTTACACCAGGAATTGTTATCCTATTCCTGTTTGGCATGTTCTGGAAGAAAACCACCGCGAATGCTGGCTTAGCTGCTGCCCTAGGATCTGCAATATTGTCTTTTGTATTTAAGATATTTTGGCCGGAACTTCCCTTTATGGATAGGGTTGGACTCGTCTTCCTACTTTGTGGCCTGTTGGCGATATCCGTTTCTTTGATAGAACACAAAAAAGACCAGCCTAAGGTGATTGAACTATCTGATGTCGATTTTAATACCTCTCGCGGCTATAACATTGCAGGCATAGCAGTGGCGCTAATTCTAGTTGGCCAATATGCAACCTGGTGGTAACAACAATAATGTGAAAGCGACCTTTCTGTATTCAGTTCCGGTCGCTAACACGCTTGGTGAGGGAGTTCTTTGGGATGACCTCTCTCAAAAAGTCTGGTGGACAGACATAGAAGAATGTGTGCTGTACGCATTTGAACCCCAGCAGCAGACACTCGAACAATGGCAGATGCCAGAGCGTTTGTGTAGCTTTGCATTAACCGAAAAAGAGGGGCTAATCTTAGGGGCATTTGCCTCTGGATTCGCCCTTTTTTGTTTGCATAATAACCAACTGAAGTGGATTGCCAGACCAGAACTCACTTTGTCAGGCAATCGCCTCAATGATGGTCGAGTTGATGCGGCTGGGCGTTTCTGGTGTGGCAGTATGGTCGAAACAGATGAAGCACGCCCGAACAGTGGCAGTTTGTACTGTATCAGCAAGGGGATTTGTGATTGTCGCGAACAAGGCTTCCAGATTTTTAATGGCCTTAGTTGGAGTCCTGATAATCGTTGGCTTTACTGCGCTGATTCTGATCGCAATGTAATTTATCGTCACGCTTTTGATCATAATACCGGCCAGATTGGTATTGCAGAGGTGCTTGCCACTACACCAAAACAGATCCATCCCGATGGATCTATTATGGATAGCGAGGGGGGGTTATGGAATGCCCAGTGGGGAGGTAGCAGAGTTGTTCGTTATGATACAGCTGGAGAGATTCAATTTGTACTCAATCTCCCCGTGACTCAGCCCAGTTGCGTGGCATTTGGCGGTGAGGCAATGGATCTTTTGTTTATTACCAGTGCTAACCTTGGTCTAAACCAGCAACAGTTAGCTCAGCAGCCAACGGCAGGAGCCCTACTGGTTTATCAAATCCACGGTAAGCAAGGCTTGCCAACCCCGCGCTATCGACTCTAATCTCATTATCTAAAGTGGATAATCGCCCTATCATTATTGTTCACTTACTAACTTCATATTCCTTGTTAAATCATACTCTTGATTACAACTCCATCCCTATTCTATTAGCTAAACTTATTCATTTGTAACAAAAAGTTAGTTTGCACTGTTTGAATACTAGTCAACTTATATTAATTGTAGTATAAATACGATAAGAATAGTAAATATAAGAAAACAAGATGAGTGAGCTTATCCATATTTCCAACGACACTTTACGTCTGGTGGTATCACCAAAGTTAGGGGGGAGCATACTCAGCTTTGAAGCCTTGATAAGTGGCAATTGGCAACCATTTTTACGCAATTCAGGCAACGTAGAACATGTGTTGAATACAGCGAGTTTTCCTATGGTGCCTTTTTGTAATCGTATCCGAAATGGCCTATTTCATTGGCAAGACCAAGCTGTGCAGTTAAGTGCCAATCATCCTCCAGAACCCCATGCTATCCATGGCTTTGGTTGGCAGCAGCCTTGGGTGACAGAACATGTCTCACTCAATCAAATTCTACTTAGCCATAACGAAGAGGGGCAGAGATGGCCTTTTTGCTATTTGGCCCGTCAGCTCTTTACGCTCAGTCGCCGTAGCGTACGTGTCGAAATGACAGTGACCAATCATAGTCAGCAACTGATGCCAGCAGGACTTGGGTTCCATCCCTACTTTCCATTAACACCCGACGTACGCTTTATCACTCATTGCAGCGAAAAGTGGCTGGTTGATAATGATGCCATGCCGACCTCACGGGTTCCCGCACCGGACACCATGGCGAGTCTAATAGGCTTTCCTCTAGCTAACTCAAATTTGGACAATCTATTTGAAGGCTTTGATGGTCACACAAAAATAATCTGGCCTGGATCTGGAAGTCAGTTGGATATACGAGCATCCAATAATTGCCGCTTTCTGCAAATTTTTACTCCTGATAATGAAGATTACTTCTGTGTCGAACCACAGAGTATGTGTGTTGATGGCTTTAATCGACACCAACAAGGCGACACCAGTACTGGCGTCACCTTGTTGGCACCAGGAGAGACGCTGAAGATCTGGATGGAGCTATTTCCTACAAAGCTGGAGACGCCAACCTAATAGCATTTGTGACACTTATGTAACCTCTATATTAGTGAAACAAATATGTTAGCCTTGCTTTTAATCTTATTTATAGTATAAATAAGATTGTTATTAATTATAAGTATAAATGGGGTGTATGTAAGGTGAAAGTTTTGGTTACCGGAGGAATGGGCTATATCGGCAGCCACACGTGTTTGGCGCTGGTGAATGCCGGGTTCGAACCGATTATTTATGACAATTTATCTAATTCGAGCACTGGGGTATTGCAACAGCTTTGCCGCATCAGTAATTGTAAGCAGGCATTTGTTGAAGGTGACATACGAGATACGCATTTATTACAGCAAGTAATGACACAGCACGCTTGTGAAGCTGTGATTCATTTTGCAGCGTTGAAAGCGGTCGGAGAGTCAACAGAGTATCCACTACGCTATTACGACAATAACGTCGCTGGGAGCCTGTCACTATTAAACGCCATGGAAGAGTGCGGGGTTCGCAATATTGTGTTCAGTTCATCGGCGACAGTGTATGGCGATCCTGATCACATTCCAATTAATGAATCTCACCCAATTCGAGCAACGAATCCTTACGGCTGGACCAAGGTGATGGTAGAGCAAATGCTAAAGGATACCTGCGCAGCTCAACCTCAATGGCAGGCTATCTCATTGCGCTATTTCAATCCAGTTGGTGCCCATGAGTCAGGCTTACTCGGTGAAAATCCATTGGGTATCCCTAATAATTTAATGCCCTTTATTGCCCAAGTCGCCGTTGGTAAACGCGCTAAGTTACAAGTGTTTGGTAACGATTACCCCACTACAGATGGCACTGGCATCAGAGACTACATTCATGTGATGGACTTAGCTGAAGGCCATGTTCGGGCATTACAAGCAAAGATGGGACAAACCGGTTTTTTTGCTTACAACTTGGGTACTGGCCAAGGCTATTCGGTCTTAGAGATAGTGAACAGTTTTGCCGAAGCAAGCGGTCAGTCTATCCCCTATGAAGTGTCTCCTCGCCGCAATGGTGATATTCCCTGCTCTTACGCCGATCCCGCATTAGCACAACAGGCGCTTAAATGGCGAGCAAGTCGTAGCTTGCAACAGATGACAGCCGATGTGTGGCGCTGGCAATCCAACTACCCAAGCGGAATATAGGGAGCTGATAATGAATGCCGATGAATTACCCCATAGACGATATAACCCATTAATAGATGAGTGGGTTCTGGTTTCTCCACACAGAAACAACCGCCCTTGGAAGGGAGCAGTAGAAGCAAGTTCAACGGAGAATATCCCCTCTTTTGATGACACTTGCCCTCTTTGTCCCGGCAATGAACGAGCAAATGGTGAAGTAAACATTGATTATCCGAACACCTTGGTATTTTCCAACGATTTTGGTGCCATCATGCCCGTCTCAGCAAAGATTGCCGAATTAAACCAGCAGTCTATGTTAACGCGATCAGAAATGGTCACGGGAGAGTGCCGAGTGATCTGTTTTTCGCCAGATCACAGTAAAACCTTGGCACAAATGAATGTCACAGAAATCCGCCACGTAGTGGACACCTGGAAGCAAAATTATATTGAATTATCTGCACAGTATAACTGTGTGCATATTTTTGAAAACAAAGGTGCGGTAATGGGCTGCTCCCAACCTCATCCCCACGGGCAGATCTGGGCTCATCAACATAGGTCATCTGAAATTGAGAAAGCCAATACAAGCCAAGAAACGTACTTCCACCAGAAAAAGAGCGCGTTGTTGGACGATTATGTGCAGATGGAGATCAAAGACAGAAGCCGAATTGTCGCCGAAAATGCCAATTGGTTAGTGGTTGTGCCTTATTGGGCTAAATGGCCTTTCGAAACCTTGTTGCTCACCAAGCATTCATTGGTTGATATGGGGCAATTAAATGACAATCAAAGCGAAACTCTAGCCCAAATATTGTCAGAACTAACCATACGCTATGACAATTTATTCCGTTGCCGTTTTCCCTACTCCATGGGCTGGCATTGCGCCCCCAAGGATCTACAGAGTAACGCCCACTGGCGCTTACATGCCCATTTTTACCCGCCCTTGTTACGTTCAGCTACGGTGAAAAAATTCATGGTGGGCTATGAGATGTTGGCAGAAAGTCAACGTGATTTGACCGCAGAAAAAGCGGCACAGTTACTGAGAGATATCAGTACTGTACATTATTCTTTGGAGACTCAGCCGTGAATATTGACAAACTGTTCGATCAATTTGAAACATTATTTTCCAAATCTGCGGAAGGTTTAAGTAGCGCGCCCGGCCGGGTTAATTTGATTGGTGAGTTTACCGATTACAACGATGGCTATGTATTACCCTGCGCGTTGCAATTTAGGACTTATGTTGCTTATCGACGTCGCGATGACAATTTGGTAATGGCTTACTCCACCAATTACACAGGAGAGTGTGAAGCTTTTGAACTGGACACCCCTATTACCTATGGCATCAGCCATTGGGGCAACTATATTCGCGCTATCGCATACGTGTATCAGCAAAGTAACCATCAATTCGGTGGTTTAGATATTCTTATTAGTTCTAATGTTCCCCAAGGCGCAGGTTTATCCTCCTCTGCAGCGCTAGAAGTGTCGCTGGGGGGAGCATTAAATCAGGCATTTGATCTGAAATTGAGTTCCGAGCAGATCGCCTTGCTAGGTCAGCGGGCAGAAAATGATTTTATGAATTGTCAATGCGGAATAATGGATCAACTGGTCTCAGCTAAGGCAAGTCATAATCAAGCCCTGTTGATAGACTGCATGAGTTTATCAATTCAAAATTACCCTATCCCGGCAGATCTCGCACTCGTGGTGATTAATTCGAATTTTCCCCGTAAGTTGGTGGAAAGTGAATATAACCAACGTCGCACTGATTGCATGAATGCCGCGGCTAAAATGGGAGTTCCCACCCTACGTCAGGCGACGCTTGATAACTTGGAGTCAGCTCGAAATAACATGAGCTGTAACGAATTCAAACGTGCAAGGCACGTTATCAGTGAAAATCGGAGAGTATTGCAGGCAGCTAAGGCATTACAGCAAAATGATCTAGAAAAGCTCAGTGAATTGATGAGAGAGTCTCATCGTTCATTGCGAGAAGATTTTGAGGTTACTGTTCCAGCGACCGATGGCTTAGTTGAGATTTGCCATAATACTTTAGGTAAAGATTGCGCAACTAGGATGACTGGTGGAGGCTTTGGTGGCGCTGTAATATGTATATGTCACCATGACAATGTACCCAAAATTGTTGATGCAATTTCCAGTCAATACCTTAAGCAATTTGGTTTGGAGGAGACCATTTATGTGGCCAGTGCTGCTGAAGGATTAGTGACGGCCTTGTTCGAAGATAGCCAAGTCCTAGTAGAACAGTAAGGTCATAATGATGAAACTAAGTCGGATTAACTTGAGTATTACTTTGCTGCTTGGATTAGTTACTGTCGGTTGTGTACAGACAAAACAAAAAGAGCAGCATAGTCAGGTAAAAGAGCAAGGTAGACAGCCCAATGTCATTTACTTTCTGGCAGACGACTTGGGCCTAGGAGATTTAGGTAGCTACGGTCAACAACACATTCATACGCCAAATATTGATCGTCTTGCCAGTGAAGGGATGCAGTTTACCAGACACTACTCAGGCAGTGCTGTTTGTGCTCCTTCCAGAGCCAGTCTTATGACCGGCAAGGATATGGGACACACCAAGGTACGGGGTAATTATCAGCAAAAAAATGTGCCCGATACAGCGGAATATCAGGGACAATATCCCCTGCCCCAAGGTGCGATGACCTTAGCCCATCTGTTCCAACAAGCGGGTTATCGCACTGGTGCTTTTGGTAAATGGGGATTAGGTTCATTGCAAAGCAGCGGCGCTCCCGCCGCAATGGGATTTGATCAGTTTTATGGCTATCTAGATCAACGTCAGGCCCATAACTACTTTCCCCGTTTTCTATGGCAAAACCACCAGCAAGATTGGCTCAATAACCCAATGATTAATGTTCATCCTAAGGCTGGTAAAGACTCTAATGACCATAAAGAGTATATGGGTAAAAATTACGCTCCCTACAACATCGTCGCTAAAGCCAAGGCATTTATCCGCCAAAATCAGAGTGAACCATTTTTCCTTTACGTCCCCTTTGTTGTGCCCCACGCCGCGATTCAAATACCTGATGCTGAACTTGAGGCTTATGCATTTAATGAAACGCCCCATGTGATAAATAATGCCCGAGCTTATACACCACACCCGAAACCTCGAGCTGCAAGAGCCGCGATGATCTCCCGCATGGATCGTGATGTCGGTGACATGATGGCGCTATTGAAGGAGTTAGGACTGGACGATAACACTCTAGTATTTTTCTCCAGTGATAATGGTGCCACGACTGCCGGTGGCTCAGATATCGACTTCTTTAGTAGCACCGCAGGTTTACGAGGGGAAAAGGGAACACTTTATGAAGGTGGGATTAGAGCGCCATTAATCGCTCGCTGGCCTAATAAAATTAAACCTGGCAGTGAAAATAATCAGTTGTCCGCTTTTTGGGATATGTTACCAACATTTGCCGAATTATTGCAGCAACCCTCGCCTAACGATATTCAAGGGATATCTATCTTACCGGGGTTATTGGGTGAGCAAAATGATGAGCAACACGAAAGTCTCTATTGGGAGTTCCACAGTCGTAACCCTTCACAGGCTGTTGTGATGGGGGATTGGAAAGCGATTCGCCACTTCAACAAGGTGAAAGATGGTAATGGATTGATCCCCGGTAAAACCTTCCTCTATCATCTGGTCAATGATCCACAAGAGACGGTGAACCTCGCAGATATACACCCTCAATTAACAGCACGAGCAGAAACCATTATGGCTCAGAGACAGAGTGCCCCCCACGCTCCCTGGAATTTTTAGAGATTAGTAAACGCGTTTAGCTTTAGGTGTTCCAACCTTTGCCGGCCTTATGGTCGGCTTTTTTTGCCCTGAATTCTGCCTTTAATTAACATCACAAGAATTCATCAGCCCCTGTTTTCCGCCATAATCAGAGGCGATGAGTTAGCATACTGACCCCACCATAAGAAAGCTTGATAATCACTTTCAAGGAGAGATATCCAAGGAAAAAGCAGGCATAATTCATTGATGGTTATAATTTATACCGGTCAATAAAAAGGGACCCCAAGGTCCCTAACAGTAATCAATACATCTTATCGATCGAAACAACTCATGTTAGCGATAGCCACTGGCGATGATGTGCTCAAGTTTCAGCTTCATCTGGTTGACCTTATCAAGGTTATCAGCCGCCAAGTTGTTCTGCTCAGCGGCATCATTGGTGAGATTATACAACTGCTCGGATTTTTGCAGGCCAACTTCAATATCTTTGTTCTTTAACCAAGCAGGCAGATCTTCACCTAAAAATGGACGGATATACTTCCAACCTCCCTGACGTAAAGACACAGTACCAACAGATTCTTTCACCAAGAACTCTCTACCAGTATCTGTATTACCCAACCAAGCATCCACTTGTGGCAAACTGTCTATCGCCTCACCTTCTGCCAGCTCTAAACCCAGCAACTCAGCCATTGAAGCGTAGATATCAATTTGGGACGTTAATGCTGCACTCTCTTTCGGCTGCACATGACCGGGCCAATAGACAATTGCGGGCACTCGGGTACCAGCCTCATACGCACTATATTTACCACCTCTAAATGGACCGGAAGGCTTGTGTTCGCCTAGCATTTCAACCGCCATATCATGATAACCGTCATCCAACACGGGGCCATTATCACTGGTGAAAATAAGGATGGTATTATCGGCAATGCCCAATGCTTCTAGCTCCTTCACTATCTGCCCCGTCATCCAATCTAGCTGAATAATGGCGTCACCTCTGGGTCCCATACCGCTTTTACCCTGAAACCGTTTATGAGGTAGACGAGGCACATGGATATCATGCATCGAATGGAATAGGAAGAAGGGTTGATCCTTATGCTGACGAATAAAATCGACCGCCTTGGCGGTGAACACATCGGGAAAATCTTCATCCACCCAGTATGCAGACTCACCACCGTCCATACTCCCGATACGGCTGACACCGTTAACTATAGTATTGCTATGCTGGGGATCCGCTTTTACCCGTAACATCTCTGGGTGCGACAAGCCTGTCGGCAAGTTGCCGATGTTTTCTTTGTAGCTCACCGATAACGGATCTGCGCTATCTAGGTTAACAACATGATGATTTTCCAGAAATACCGTTGGCACTCTGTCACCTGTGGCTGGCAGCAAAAAGCTGTAATCAAAACCGATCTCCAAGGGTCCAGGCTTCACTGCCTGATTCCAATCAACCTCCCCATACCCCAACCCCAGATGCCATTTACCGATAACCGCTGACGCATAGCCGGCCTTTTTCAGTAACTTGGGCAGTGTCGCTTGATCTGGATTGATCAGTAACGGCGCATCTCCCGGTAAAATCGCAGCGTTAGAGCGAAAACCATGCTCACCTGTTAGCAAAGAGTAACGTGAGGGTGTGCAAGTAGCTGCTGATGCGTGGGAATCAGTCAACTTAAGCCCCTTGGCTGCAAGCGCATCAATATTAGGAGTATTAACTCCGGTAGCGCCGTAACTGCTGATATCGCCATAACCTAAATCGTCGGCGTAAATGATCACCAGATTAGGCTTTAGCGGCTTGGATTCCACTACAGTCTGGGCATCCATATCGGTTGCTGGTGCACTGATCTTGGTAACCTTAGGGGCATCGTTACACCCACCAAGGAGTAATCCAGTTGCCAGAGTTAACAACAAATGTCGTGCGAGGTTCATGGCGTTCTGTCCAATTTAATTTTATTTATATTATTAATACTATATTTATAGTGGTTATTGCAAATTAGTTACACACCATAGTGTGGTTTCACAGCACAATCAGCTGCTGCATTAGTAGATAGACTTGAGCTTAATGGCATCTTTAGCTTGGTACTCTGGGTTAGTTTCAGTCGCCCTAGGCGCATTCACCGAATCTTGCCATGTCAGTAATGCCTCGAGCATTTTGGCTGTTAACTCGGGTTGATGATCAGCTAGGTTGTCTTGTTCACTACTATCATTGACGACATCAAACAGGAGTTGCTTACCGGTTTCATCACTTTGGATCAGCTTATAATCCCCCATGCGGATGGCAGCTCCTGGGGTATGCTTCCAATAGGGATAGTCAGGGTTGCCACGGTATGGGCCGAATTGGTCGATATACACCGGAGCATGCCAAAATAGACTACGGTTCAATATCTCTTTACTCTGACCAGCTAAGCTGATGATATCGTTGGTAACAGAGGCATTTACTGTGTCGTGTTTGGTTAACGTTGAAGCGCTAGACAAGAGTTGAGCAAAACCGGCGAAGAGATCCGACATCTGCACCGGTGTCGCATTTTGACTATCAGCAGGCAGAACCGCGGGCCAAGTGAGCACTAAAGGCACACGGATCCCGCCTTCAAATAACGAGCTTTTATATCCACGATAAGGCAGTGAAGAGGTGGCGGGATCATAGCCACCATTGTCAGAAGCAAAGATAACCAAGGTATTGTCTCTAAGCCCCAGCTGTTCGAGCTGATGAATAATCTTACCCACGTTATCATCCAAATTACTCACCATCGCAGCATAAGCTGCACTCTTTATCTCTCCGTCTTGCTCGCGCTTTTTGTGGATCCGTTGCCAAGCATCAGGCGCTTCTATCGGCGTATGTACAGCATAAAAAGGTAAGTAAAGAAAAAAAGGCTTTTGCTGCCGAGCGATATATTGAGTGGCTTCACGGGTGATGCGATCACTGAGAAATTCATTGTTTCTGCCCTCCCCCTTAAGGCCAATTAACTCACGTTTGCGTTTACTGTAGGGATAGAAATAACTAGGTGGGTGACCAAGGTGAGAAGATGCATTGGCGTAATCAAAACCATATTCAGCAGGTGGCACCTTGCCCAGATGCCACTTACCTATCACAGCAGTACTATATCCTTGTTGTTTAAATTGATCGGCCACCGTAGTCAAACTCGAGTCCAGTTCGGTGATGTTAGGTACAGGGATAAGTTTACGATATTTGCTCTCACCTCTGGCGGAGCTGCCTACGGTTAAAATACCGTGCTCAGCGGGTGTTAACCCAGTTATCAAACTGGCACGGCTTGGGGCGCAATTCGCTGCATTGGCATAAGCCTGGGTGAAGCTAACACCTGAGCTGGCTAACGCGTTAATATTTGGCGTATCATATTGCCGGGCACCATAAATCCCAGTGTCCATGATACCGAGATCATCAGCATAGATAATAATGACGTTCGGTTGTACATGCTCACTGTTGTGATCCAGGCTTATCCTATCCTCACTACTTGCACAGGCTGTCATCGTTCCTAAACCTGTTATAACGAATGCTAAAATAAATAGTTTCAAACTGACCTCTCCCTAATGACTACTTGCAATGCGCGCGAGCTAACACCCCATCAAATATCTAATTTATATGCTTAAGTTAGCACTTTATTGTGCCAATTAAAGTCTAATTCAGATAAATACACTTTATGACTTATATTTAAAAAATGTATATAAATAGTTAACCGCTGTTGATTTTCTATTCAATTTAGCATATTAATAATACAAATCATAAAAACGAGAAACAATATCAAAAGCACAGGGTGTTATTACCTGCCTAGATAGCGTTTTACTGCTATAACAAATAAACAACATAAGGGGAGGAGATTATGGCTTGGTTTCATAAAAGTGCAGTATCTCTGGCATGTCTTAGCGTATTGACCAGCGCTTCCGGTCTGGCAACCGCTGCCGATGAAGCACATAAAAAACAAACTAAAAAAGAAGCAATGGAAATTATTGAGGTCAAGGGCATCAAGTCCAGCCTGAAAAAGGCACTCAACGATAAACGCTTTGCTAATCAGGTCGCAGATATGATCTCTGCCGAGGATATCGGTAAGCTGCCTGATGAGAACATTGCTGACGCATTGCAGCGTGTTACTGGCGTTACCATTGGTCGAAATTCAGGTGAAGGCACCACGATTAGTGTTCGTGGCGTTGCTCCAGGTTTAAGCAATGTTACTATTAATGGCCAAAGTCAGGCCAGTGCGTCAGGTGAAGGCCGCGAGTTCTCTTTCGACTCCATTGCCTCTGAGCATGTATCTGCATTACAGGTGATTAAAAGTCCCACTGCAGATATGGAAGAAGGCGGTATTGGTGCCACAGTGAATGTCGTGACCCGCCGAGCTCTAGACTTTAAGGATGACCGTACCAAGCTGACTGCATTTGCTGACTACTCTGAATTAACTCAAAAAACAGAACCGCGTCTTTCTGGGTTGATCAGCCGCCAGAACGAAGATAAAACTTTTGGTTTCTTACTGTCGGCTAACCACTCCGTCCGTACTCTACAAGAGGATGCCTTACGTGGATGGGGTTGGCGTCAAAATACAGTGAATGAAGACGATGGAGCCGTTGAAGGCGCAGATGTAGGCGATGAGTATTCTTATCTAAATCGACTTCGTTATCAAACAGGCACAAAAGAGCGCACTCGCACAGGCGGAACACTGTCGCTCCAGTGGCAGCCAACAGATACCTTTGAACTGTACCTAGACACCCTCTATAGCCAACTGACACAAGTTCGCGATGAATCCTATCTGGAAACTCGTTTCCCTGTCGCTGGAAATAAAAAAAAGAAAAAACCAGTAATTCTAAAAGGTTCTGACTCAGCAGTTATTAATGAGAATGGAACCTTAGTTGCGGCCCAAATCGACGCAGCACAGGTATTCAATAGCGCTTGGCATAATGAAGAAACCACTAAAACACTCACAACCACTTTGGGTGGTAACTATCTGCTGAGCGATAACTGGGAACTCGCCGGTGAAATCGGTTATTCACATATTGAACGTAACACCGACGACAATATCCGTTCTTTTGCTGAAGCTGATCATAAATTTGATCTGGATTATCGTCTAGATGGTCGTTTCCCTGTTATCGACTATTACAAAGATGCCAAGAATGACCCAATTAGCGATACCAGTGAGCTGGTTAACCCAGGTAACTCGGATATCTACACCAGCAAGCCAGCTAATCTGAGGGTGCAACTGTTTAATATTGAAAACACCAAGGCAACCGTTAAGTTTGATGTCATAGGAGCCCTAGACGGTGAATTCTTTACCGATGTGAAGTTCGGCACCATGTTTAAACATCAAAACAAGACCCGTACTAAAGACGAAGCCTTTATCAAAAAGTTTGAGGGTCATGGGCTGAATGAATTTAAGGGCGATACGATCACTGGACTGTATGAGGGCTCAGACTCAGAAGTATCTAGTCTTAGTTTTAACCAGACAGATCTATTCAAACTACGTGATACAGCTCAAGCTGAGGGCGTACCCTTAACCCTTGAGCCTGTTCCTGAGTTTAACTATGACGTCACCGAAAAAACCCAGGCTGCCTATGTACGAGTTGACTACAATACTGAAGTTTTCGGAGATATGCCTTTAAGAGGAAATATTGGTGTTCGATATGTGCACACAGATGTTGAATCTGTTGGTATCAGCCAAGAGCTCGATGGCACAGATATAGAACGAACAATAGAGAATGACTATAGCGATGTGCTGCCAAGCTTCAATGTTGCTCTTAGCCTCTCGGACGATCTACTACTGCGCGGTGCTATTGCCAAAGTGATGTCACGCCCCGCCTTATCGGATCTCTCAGCCCATAAGTCAATTAATGAAAATGGTGATGGCGAAATTACGATACGCCAAGGTAACCCAGATCTCGACCCATACCGAGCAACGTCCTATGACTTGTCACTGGAATGGTATTTTGATGAAGCATCCATATTGTCCCTTGCTGGATTTTACAAAGACGTAGATTCATTCATCTTCGATCTTCGCCATGACTCGACTCAGGAAGATGGTATCGACGTCGCGACTATCGAGCCAACCAACGGGGCAGGTGCTAAGGTTAAAGGTTATGAAATTGCCTTCCAGCATATTTTTGAGTATTTGCCAGGTTTCTTGGATGGTTTTGGTCTTAATCTTAACTATACCTATCAGGACAGTGATGCAGACTTCAATCGTGAAGGCGTCAGTAACAGTTTCGGTATGCCTGGATTATCCAGAGACAGCTATAACGCGGTGGTGTTCTACGAGAAGCATGATTTCAGCACACGTCTAGCCTATAACTATCGTAGCCAATATTTGATTGAGCCTTCAGGCCGTCAGGAAAATGTAATATTTGGCGATGATTATGGCCAATTAGATTTTTCAGCCAGTTATGACATCACTAAGCAACTGACTGTCAGCTTTAACGCAATTAATCTGACCGAAGCTGAGCAGCGTCAGTTTGCTGGATTTGAAGAACGTTTGTATGAAAACTATATTTATGGTCGCCGTTACCACCTTGGTTTCAGCTATAGTTTCTAAAATTCTGTTTGTTATCACCTAAGAAAAAGCCTCTCTTTTGAGGCTTTTTTTTATCGGTGTCATTTATTGCAACAAAAGGTAAGTTTTAAGATGCGTTTTCTCCTCTGTCTGTGGTTATTACTATTTCTGGTTGGGTGTCAGTCTCAACCCATTCCCCGCCCCAATGTATTGTGGATTTACGTTGAAGATATGAATAATTGGATGGGGGCTTTCGGTGATCACACTGTACCTACGCCGAATATTGATAAATTGGCCAAAGAAGGGGTTCGCTTTGATAAAGCGATGATGCCAGCCCCAGTTTGCTCCGCAGTGCGCTCGGCTATCATTGCTGGGGATATGCAAACCAGCATAGACGCACATCATCACCGCAGCGGAAGAGCTGGATATGAACCCGTGTATTTAGCGCATTCAAGTGTACCAGAACAGTTTCGACAACACGGGTACGAGACCTTTAACATCGGCAAAGATGATTACAATTTTATCTACGATAGAAGGGACTTCTATTCTTTAATGCCAGGACCTGCTCCTGGACATCATGGGGGTTTTGATGGTGCTGAATTTGATTGGGCAACAAAGTTAGGACAGTCAGGCAAACCTTTTTTTGGGCAAATTCAACTGCGTGGTGGTAAATTAAAAATCAAGAAACCTCCACTTGTCGTTGATCGCAGTTCAGTCACTTTACCCCCCTATTATAACGACCAACCCCTAACCCGAGATGCATGGGCTAAGCATTATGAGAATATTCATATCACTGACCTTCAAGTGGGTGACATCCTTAAGCAGCTACAGGACAACGGGTTACTAGAGAATACCGCCGTGTTCTTCTTCTCTGATCACGGCATGGGCTTTCTTAGGCATAAGCAGTTCTTGTATGACGGTGGGCTGCTGGTACCGTTAATCGTCAATTGGCCAGCAGGAAACGACAAAATTAGAGCCTTAGGCCAAGTGCGCGAGGAGATTGTCAGTGGATTAGATATTGCTGGCGCGAGCATGGGTTTGGCAGGGATCTCAGTGCCAGCACATATGACAACGCGAGATCTGTTTGCTGATGATTACCGCCCTAGAGAATGGGTTATTTCAGCACGGGATAGATGTGATTGGACTTTTGACCGTATCCGTTCAGTTCGGACTGAAAGGTATAAATATATTCGCAATTATTTCCCTGAACGGCCCTATATGCAGTCTCAATTTCGCGATCGTTGGAAGATGACTAAAGAGTATCGTCAGGCGTTTAGTCAAGGTAAGTTCAACTCGATTCAGTCTTTGTTTATGGCACAAAAAAAGCCAGCTGAGGAGCTGTACGATCTACAAAATGACCCCCATGAGATTGATAATTTAGCCGCCTTGCCTGAGCATCAAATACAGCTAAAACAACTTCGTCAAATTTTGAGCCACTGGGAGCAAGAGACCGATGATAAAGGTCAATATCCGGAGACAGACAAGAGTATTGCCGAAGTAATCCGTTATTTTGGAAATAATTGCCAAAGCCCAGAATGCCAACGTTACAGAGATAAGCATCAGTTATCTGGAAACTTAGCCTCGCCTCAGTAACTAGCAAAGCGTCGCCACCAATAAAGCTTCATATCTAAGCTTGCGCTCGTTCCCCCTATCGGATGTGCTAAAATTCGTCTTGCAGACATTTTTTAGCCACCGATTTTTGCGTTAAATGGCTTAACTCTAAGGCCCTCCTCCACCTATTACCTTGAACCATCTTGCCAGAAATACCTCTGAAAAAACGCTCTCTTATCCCGATTGGTATTACGACCTCTGTGATCATTGCTGTCAAATAACGTAAAGTTAATTAAATGTTCCATTTTTGTGTTGATAGTTAATTGTATTATTAATAGTATGATTGTAACTATAACTTACAAATAGAGAACTGCCTCACTATCGTTGAAGGACAGATCCTGGAGAGAAGCATGCGTATAGGAGCCATATTGGCATTGTTGTTACTGATGGCAGGTTGCCAGACAACAACTGCAGTCACAGAAAAACAAACAGATAAACGACCCAATATCTTATGGATATATGTCGAAGACATGAATGATTGGATGGGCGCTTTCGGCGATGACACTGTGCCTACGCCTAATATCGACAAGCTGGCGGGTGAAGGAGTGAGGTTTGATCAAGTCATCATGCCTGCACCAGTCTGCTCTGCAGTTCGTTCTGCCATCATCACAGGTGATATGCAAACTACACTAGGCACCCATAATCACCGCAGCTCCCGCTTCGATTATAACCAAATTAAATTGCCTCAAGGCCATAAGACTCTGCCTGAGCTGTTTCAGGAAAGTGGCTATGAAACCTTCAATATTGGTAAGGATGACTACAACTTTTCCTACGATCGTAAGCAGCTTTACTCCTTACATCCTGGGCCAAAAGTGGGGCATCAGGGAACCCAAGATGGCCCTGATTTTGATTGGGGAAAATCTCTGGCAACGTCCGGCAAACCTTTTTTTGGTCAAATACAGCTCCGTGGTGGCAAATACAAGGTGAAGAACCCTCCAGTAAAGGTTGACCGCGCTTCGGTAACATTGCCGCCCTACTACAATGACCAACCTTTGACTCGTGATGCTTGGGCTCGACACTACGAAAATATCCATTTAACAGATCTGGATGTTGGCAAGATTATGGCCGAGTTGAAAAACAATGGCCTGCTAGAAAACACTGTAGTGTTTTTCTTCACTGATCACGGTATGGGACTACTGCGTCATAAGCAGTTTTTATATGACGGTGGCTTGCAAGTACCCTTAGTTGTTAGCTGGCAGGGAGGCAATGACAAATTACGGGCTCTGGGAGCTGAGCGTAAAGAGCAAATTCGTGGTTTGGATATTGGTGGCAGCAGCTTAGGGCTTGCAGGGATCGACATTCCGTCATACATGACCACTGAGAACTTTTTTGCCACCGATTACCAACCTAAACCATGGATTGTTTCTGCTCGTGACCGTTGTGACTATACCTTTGATAAAATCCGCTCAGTACGTACAGAAGAGTTTAAATATATCCGCAATTATTATCCCGAACGTCCCTATATGCAGCCTCAGTATCGGGATAAGTGGCCATTGGTTAAAGAGTATAAAAAAGCCTATGCCAGCGGTCAATTTAATGCCGTTGAATCTCAGCTTATGGCAGATTCCAAACCAGCTGAAGAGCTCTATGATCTGAAAAATGATCCCCATGAGATCCACAATCTAGCGACTGTGCCTGCCTACGAAAATCAGTTAGTTAGCATGCGCGGTATACTCAATAACTGGGTTACAGATACTGATGATAAAGCACTATACCCAGAGAGTGATGCGGGCATTCGTGAAGTGCTGGAATTTTATAAAGACAAATGTCAAAGCCCCGAATGTCGAGGCTATCGTGCCCGTCATCCACTTACTAGCAGTAAGCACTAGAGGAGACTGACGATGGAAAGACGGACTTTTATTAAATCAATGTCAGGCATGCTCGCAGTGTCAACGACTGTGGGCTCTGTTTCGGCCTCGCTTGCAGAGGAAAATCAAATTTCTGTGGCTGAGTTTGGTCTACAACCTAACTCCCGAAATGACGCTATCCCAGCACTGCGCAAAGCACTGGCTTATTGTAAGCAAAACCCAGGCACGCGGCTGATATTTCCTCGTGGCCGTTATGATTTTTGGTACACCCTAGCCGATCAAGACTTTTACTACCTATCCAATAATGATGATGGCATTAAGCCCGTTGCTTTTCCGTTGACAGGTTTTAAAAATGTCACCGTTGATGGACAGGGTTCCCGTTTTGTTTTTCATGGCGGCATAGTGCCAGCAATCGTGCGTGGTTCCAAAGGCATCACATTAAAAAACTTCTCTATTGATTGGGACGTGCCTTTCAACTGTGAAGGCATTATCGAAGCCGTAAATGAAGAGCAAAGCTATGTGGATATCCGCATTAAAAAGGGCTATCGCTACAAGATTGAGAACAATCGATTTATATTTGTTGGCGAAGGATTTGAAAATCCTGTCATCAAAAACCTATTAGAATTTGATACTAAGAAAGAGGAGCAGGCGTTCATGGCCCGTGACAATTTCCAACGTGAAATTCAGCCTGTCACCTCAGAAATCAGACCCGGCGTACTGCGCATGAAAACCAAGTTCCGCACTTGGCCCTCAGTCGGCAACACCTTGCTCATTATGCAGGAAAAACGTGAATGGCCAGCGTTTGCAATTCAAGACACCGAAAATACCTGGCTAGAGAACGTTACTATTCATCACTCCGGCGCTATGGGCATTATCGCTCAGCGTGCTAACGGCGTTAAGTTAGAGAGATTACAGGTCCGTCCACGAGAAAATAGTGGCCGAATCGTATCCACCACAGTGGACGCCACTCACTTCGTGAACTGTCGTGGCCATATTATCCTTAAAGATTGCCTGTTTCAGGGGCAAATTGATGACGGTACCAATATCCACGGTATGTATGGGCGTGTTGCAAAGATCCATGACCGCTACACAGCAACCTTTGAATTGGTGCATTACCAACAATTAGGAATTGATATTTTTGAAGCTGATAGCAAGGTGAACTTCAGTGATGAGGCGTTAAAAGTGTTTCATGATAATGAGATTGCTTCTACCGTTCGCAAAGATGCCAAATACTGGACGGTGACCTTCAAGCAGCCACTAGATAAAGCACTGAAAGTTGATGATGTGTTGGACAATCTAACTTGGCAGCCAGATTATGTGATGATCTCCGGCAGTCGATTTATGCGTAACCGCGCCCGTGGCGCCTTGGTGTCAGTGCCCAGTAAAGTGATCATTGAAGGTAACTATTTCCACACTCCAGGTATGGGGATCAAGATAGGGTCAGGTGGCCTTAAGTGGTACGAATCCGGTCCGGTGACCTCAGTTGAGATCCGCAACAATGTATTCGATAACTGCAACTACGCCAAAGACGCAGCTACTATTGATATCGTGCCAGGTCGCAGTAAAACTGAAACAACACCATTCCACCAAAACATTAATATTCATCAGAATAAATTCCGAGTATTTAACGGACGGGTATTGACCGCAAGCCGTACCCATGGAGTTAACTTCGTCAACAATACCATTATCAAGTCTAATGCGTACCCAGCGAAAGAGAGCCGATTTGCTCCACTACAAATAGACAGATCAACCCAATTTGTCCACACAGGCAACGATTTCATTGGCTTCCCTAAAAACAGAAAGCGGGTGTCTATCAATGACATTAAAATTCAGCGTAAAACTGACAAAAACGGTGTTGAGGTAGAAATCTCATGAGACATTTACTCATAACATCTATCTTCGCTTGTCTATTGCCTTTAGGCGATTTGCAGGCGGCAGACACTGAAATCCGTGACAACCTTCTGTTTATCATGACTGACGAAATGAAGTGGGATGTGATGGGTGTTGCCGGTCACCCTATGGTGAAAACCCCCAATCTGGATAAGTTAGCTGCCCAAGGCACCTACTACAAAACAGCTTACACCGTCGCGCCAATTTGCTCTCCCTCTAGGCGTTCATTTTTTACCTCTCGCTATCCCCATGTTCACGGGGTAATCGATAACAGTAAGCAAGCGTTAGCCAATGATGGGGAAGTGGATCTGCAGACCATACTCAAGCATGAAGGCTACAATACGGCCTTATCTGGCAAACTGCATTTCTATCCTGAGTGGCATGATTGGAACTTTGATCATTTTTGGGCTCGCAGTAGCGAAGGTCCGAATCACGAAGAGACCTATAACCAATACATGATTGCTAAGCATGGTAATGATGCATTTAAGCCAGTGAAAGGCAGTGTGCTCTATCCTCAAGATCCATTGGGACACGATTTAGGCAAGTACCAGTTCGCGAAAGAGGATTTCGAAACTTACTGGCTAACAGATAAAGCACTTACATATCTAACCCAGCAGCAAAAAAAGAAAGCCGCAAAGCCATTCTTCTTGTTCCTCAGTTACAACGAGCCCCATAGTCCATATCGTGCTACAGAGCCTTATGCATCAATGTACGACCCAAAGGCGGTGTCTGTTCCTGTTATTCCAGAACATGCCAAAGCAGAACGTAAGCAGGCATTGGTAGACAACATTAAGGGGAAATCTCGACATCTTATTGATGATGAGCAGATGATGCGGGACTTAACAGCCCAGTATCTAGGCCATATTACCAATGTCGATGACAACGTTGGCCGCATACTCGACTATTTAGACCATTCTGGATTGGCAGATAACACCATCGTCGTGTTCAGTGCAGATCATGGCAACATGCTTGGCGAACACGGAAAATGGTTCAAGGGCGTGATGCACGAAGGTTCAAGCCGTATTCCTCTCATTATCCGAGCGGGTAAAAACACCCAATACGCCAAGGTTATGAATCGTGGCAAGGTGGTTGAACAAATCGTTGAAAGCATCGATGTGATGCCGACATTACTCGAGATGCTCAACATCAATAGACCTGCCGGTATGCAGGGACAATCTTTATTGCCGCTAACAGCGGGTAAAGCTGTTAATTGGAAAAATAGTGCATTTTCCCAGCGTTCCGATCACATGTTGAGGCAGGATAATTTCAAGTTGATTATGCCCGTTAAAAGTGGCAAGCGTGGTCAGTTGGAATTATATGATCTCGCCAATGATCCACTCGAGTATAACAACCTTGCGACAGAGCCGGCTCATCAGCAACGAATCGAACAGATGAAAAATGCAATCAGTGACTGGCAAGCAGATAAGCCAGCACCAATTTCTGTCGATGGGTTAACGCCACCTGCACACCTATTTAATTCTGCCGAGTTACGTCGTGACCATAAAAAGTCCACTAAGGCGATGCTGACCCACCATTCCAAAAAATTTCAGATTGTAAATATTGATCCTCAATCAAAATCAGGAAACAAAAATGACAATTAAAACCTGTAAATTCCAACCCTATGTACCAGGTCTATTGGCACTGTCTATGATCGTTTCAGGACTGACCGCTTGTACTCCCGCAGCGGAAGCTCAGAGCTCTAAGGCTGAGGATAAAAGCATTGAGACTAAGGAAATAGCCAAAGCTGATATGAGTCAACCCAATATTCTGATGTTGTTTGCCGATGATCTCGGCTGGACAGATCTTGGTTACCGCACGGGTCGCTGGGATACGCCGAATATCGATAGCTTAAAGTTGCAAAGTCTAGAATTCACTAGGGCCTATGCTGCATCACCTACTTGTAGTCCCAGTCGAGCTTCAGTGATCACAGGTCAACACCCAGCGAGGCTGAAAATGCCCCGCCATATTCCTGATGGGAAAAAAGATCTAGGATTTGATGAGTTCCACCGACCTACGCAAGAGTTTCATCTTTTGCCAACCGACCCAGCTCAGGAACCGTCACGAAACTATTTACCCTTGGAGGTCACCTCAATAGCCGAGGCGATTAAGCCTCTGGGATATTACACAGCATTTTCTGGAAAGTGGCATTTAGGCTCAGAAGATTATTATCCAATAAAGCAGGGCTTTGATGAGCAGTTTGGTGTTTCCACTGCCGGTCATCCTAAGAGTTACCGTGCGCCGTTTTGGGAGGAGTACCGCAACCCATATCCCGATGCTCCCAAGGGAAAATATCTTACCGAACGTTTGACTGACGACGTGGTGAGCTTTATCAAAGATTATGATAAAGAGAAGCCGTTTATGCTGACCAATTTTTATTACACGGTTCATACACCACATCAGGGACCTAAGGCGGCAACCCAAAAATACCTAGATAGAGGACTAGATAAGAAATACGCCAATTTTGGTGCAATGATTGAAGCATTAGACACCTCAGTCGGACGCATCTTACAAGCTTTAGATGAGTCTGGAATGGCAGACAATACCGTGGTGATATTCTATTCAGATCAGGGCGGTTATTTCACGAATGAGCCATTAAGAGGCGGTAAAATGGCGGGTAAAGCCCTCTATGAAGGGGGAGCTAGAGTGCCTTTGTTGGTGCGGTGGCCAGGGGTAACACCTAAGGCACAAAGCTCAGAACAGCTGGTGATGTCGACTGATATTCTACCGACTTTTGTAGATATTGCCGGTGGCGATCCAACTAAACTAAAGGATCTCGATGGGCAAAGCATAGTGCCGATGCTCAAAGGGGAGTTGTCTGAGCGGGAACATGTGATCCTTTATCGTAACTATGAAGACGCCTATGCCGCTGTTATTGGTCAACGTTGGAAACTGGTGGCCTTTATTTCGGGTAAGACAGAACTCTATGATCTGTTAGTCGATCCGAGTGAATCGACAGATCTATCTGAACAGCTACCTCAAAAAGTGGCTCAACTGAAGAAAACGTTACTGGAATGGCAATTGACAGTAGGTGTTAATCCCACACTGAAACGCCCAGATCTACTTTAGTCTTTAGTACTGCTGCAATGCTTATCTAACGCTCACTACACATGTTTAAGGTCTGAGGTCTTCCTTGTCGAAGTCACATTGTTTTTTTGTGACTTCGCTCTTTTTCTATTGTTAACCTCCATAGCTCCATCTCTTGAACTTCCTTTCTCCCTCTAACCCCACCTCATTAAAGATATGATCAATCCCCCTTATTTAGGGGAAGCTCTGCTTATATAGATGGTTAACGGTATTGCTGTAATTGGTTCAACATCTTGATATTACCTGTTTTGCGGGCTAAACCAATCCCAATCTCCACTAGTTGTGGAGATGCAGGGTAGATAGTCAGGTACTGCTTAAGATAGTTGAGTGCATCCGTGGTTCTGCCGTTATGATCAAGCGCCACCAAATAAACGTATTGGTACTGCACATTAGGCGGTGCCAGCTCCGCTGCCTGAGCAAGATATCGCTCTGCGGCAAGATAATCTTTGCTACGGATCAGCTGTAGCCCAAAACCATAGTTAAGATCCGCTGATTGTGGGTTATGTTCCAGCCCGTTTTCAAATACCGCTTTCGCCTTCACTGCTTGCCCTGTTGCCCGATAGATATCGGCTAGATTCACATAGCTGGGTTCAAAATAAGGATCGGTAATAATGCTGGCACTAAGATGCTTTTCTGCTTCTTGCCAACGCCCGGTGGCCAATAGTTGTAACCCCAAATTTAACCGCCCTTCCCCCCGCCAGGCACTGACCTCGTTGGCACGTGTCAACTCTTGGTTGGCTTTTGCCTTCGAATCAGTTCTTAAAGTTCTCGCGGCTGCAACACGCACTGCTCGTAGAGGGTCATTTAGCAAGGGAGTTAATTCTCTCACTCGATCGTCTTGAGGCAATAAATATCCCAGCTCTGCTGCTGCCAAACGGATCAATGGCTCAGGTGATCCAGCGAGGCTGCTGAACCAATCTGGGCTGACTTGCGTATGGGTGATAGGTAAGAGTTGCAGTGCACTGGCACGGCTAATAGCTTCAATAGTGGCGTCATCAATGATATTTTTGTGTTGTACTGCAGTGACAGGCTTTCCAGCTCTTAGGTTCATCAAGGATTTTCGGTTCGGCTCAAGCTGCATATCTCCCCCAAACCATTGTTTAACCTTGCCACTGGCCCAACTGGCTGTTTCATCCTGGTGGCAGCGGTTACAAGCATTAGGAGTCCCTAAGCTTTGACTGAGTGCAGGTCGAGGGATACTAAAGCTATGATCTCTGCGATCATCGACCCCCATATAGCGGGTTTGCGGCATGTGACAGTCAACACAATTGCTGCCTAGTGTCCCTGCTTGATGATTCAAATGATTAGACGTATTGAAGTGCTCGGGACTGTGGCATTGCAAACACAAACCATTGCCTTGGGCTTTGAGTTTCATAGTGTGACTGTCATGGCAATCCAGACAGTTAACACCTGCACTGTACATCTTGCTCTGCATAAAGGAGCCGTAAACATACACCTCCTCCTTGATCTGGCCATCCACATGATAGACAGGAGCATTGATCAACTGCGGGGAAAATTGGTCCAAAAATTTGTCGCTGGGGCTGATTCCGTCGGTTAATGGGGAACGAAGTGAGTGGCAGGCATAGCAGGTTTCCATAAATTGATTGTCTCTGGGCTCCCCCTGCCAGGAGGCCATTTTTGCGCCAGGTAATCGTTGCCACATCCCTTTATCCTTGCGGATCATTGGGTTGTCAGTAAGCTCTTGTTTACCTGTTGTTGCAGATACTTTCTTGTTTGATGCGTATGTACTGGCATGGTCAGACATATCACCATGACAGGAGAGACAACCGACATTGATATTATCCCATTGAGTGTTGAAGCTTTGCTTGCTGAGAGAGTAGTTACGCTCAAGTCCATCAGAGTGGCAGTCGGCACACATGCCGTTCCAATTTTGTAAAGGTTGGCGCCAATGCAACCTGTCATTAGGGGGGATCTCTTCATTTTGGTAATTGTGATACCAACGCTGCCCTCCCTCACTGTTGGGACGACTATCCCAAGCGAAGGGAAGCACATGTAGTTTCCCTTTGCCGGTATCCACCAAATATTGCTGCAATGGGTAGTGTCCAAAGCTGTATTTCACCTCGAAGGTTTGAATACTTTTTCCCGGATGTTTATCGCTTTTATCATAACTGACGTCGGCGAAAAACTGCTTGCCTTTACGGTAAAAGCGAACTTTTTGGCCATGATGTCTGGCATGGGTATCTGAAAAATCCCCGAGTACAGCCTCCGATGTCGCCACAGCCATCGCCTTAGCATGATCTGATGTTTGCCAGTGTTTTGCCTGTTGTTGGTGACAGGCAATACAGCTCCCATTACTTTTCGACTCAACTTTTCCCATCGCCAATAGCACAGGTGAGAACCCAAAGAACATCAAAATACACAGACGCAGCACTGTCACTCCAAATCTTCGACGAGCCTTGCCGTGACGGACAAATGCTGTGAAGATGTTATTATTTGTTAATTATCATACATGATTTAACGCTTGGGGCGCTATTACGCAAGTGATGAGTGAAGGAGAATAAACCGAGTAGTGTCAGTAACACTTGTACCAATTTTGCAGTTAAAGTACTAAATACTCTATTATGGATTTAATAATTTTTATAAATTACAATATGATAAGAGACAATTAAATATTTTCTCAATACTAGAACAGTGCAACTATTTAAGTTTGAAATAACATTTAGTTAACCTGTAAAAAAAGGTAAATCCATCATATTAGAAATATTATTTATAACATTAGAAATATTTGAGCTTCGCACAAATAAAATCGTCATTAAAAAAGGGCAAACTAATCACCCTTTGTAATCTCTTTTATCATAACAATTAGTTATTAGTCTGTAGGTTTAATCTAGCATCCTGCATACTGTTGCTTTGCAAATAAGTTGGACTAACCTTGTTCATCGCCTTTAATTTTGGCAATTCAGCCATTGCGCCATGTAAACGATCTGCACCGTGATTAATAGCTCGATGAATATTGGTAGCAACTGTCTCAGTTTGAATATAGATAGGGTTACCCGCATTACCTTTACGTCTCAGGTGATAGGTAACATCATTGCGATCATTTTCATCACCAATATCCGTTAGACCCAGTGAGTTATTACCTAAAATACAACGCCCAGGTGCCTGCTGCAGGCAATAGTCCATCAGAGAGTTTACAAAAGCAGGCTTCTTCGCGTTACCATTTTCATAATCCTGCCACATGTTGTAAGCCATGCCTATGTGGGTTTTAGGCCATTTTTGGGCCGCGACACGTATCTGCCATTTTAAACAATTTTCATCTTTACGTAGAGTCAGACCATTATTACGCATAATCTGAATATTAGTTTTGCCATCTGGACGGTTGTTATCCCTTGGGTTACGCCACATGGTCTCGGCATTGTGAGTCATACAGCCGGAAACGGCGACCTCTCTGAGTAAAGGATGGTTGTCATATTTTGCACCTAGCTTGGTCTGAAAGTTACTCCATAATGGTCTGAATTTTCTGGCTTTCCAAAAAAAGGGCATGTTACCTTGCTTGCCGTTTTTATACTGGGCGAAAAATTGCCCGGTTTCCTGCCCAACCCAAGCAGGTGAATAAATTCCTGCGAAGACCCTTAACTTGATCCCTAATTTATTTGCGGGGTGAGCGTTGTTCCATGTTGTGACAGCTGCAATGGCATCATCAAGCACATTGCTTGAGCGAATAGCACCATTTTTAGTGGGTTGCAGATGTGCCCACTCTGCCTGTACCACAATACCATCGACATGATTAGCCCAAGAGGAGCCATTCGGATTATCGAAGTGATTACGTAGGCCAACAGTACCATTGTGATCACCACGTAGTACAAAACCTTCTAGTCTGTCTTTTGCATCAACCAGTGCACTGCTCGCTGTTAGGCAAACTAACAGAGTTGCAAGTAAACGTTTCATAATATTACCTTTTATAATAATACTCACTTAACTGCCAGTGATATTTTAAGCTGCACTGGCAATGACAGGTTTCAATGACCGCTGACTATCGAAACGTAACGAGTCTGTTTCAGTTGTGCATTTTTTGCACAACTGAAACAGACACGTATATGTAACACATGTATTATTATATGACAATAACGGTATTTACATTTGATTCAACTGATGGCTTGCTATTTGGCACTCTTGTGGGCGTTAACCCACGAGCTAGCATGGAAAAATAGGACAAGAAATTAAGGCCATAGGGAAAAGTACCGCGCACTTATTTAATAATTAATCACAACACGCTGAAATATATCTTTACTCACATAGGTCTTCTGATTGTCATTATTAAGACAGTACTTCATTCATCCTTTGGTGAAATATCGCTTAATAGACCTAACTGAACAACGACTTCGTTCGAATACCCAAATATGTATGACTCAGGAACTCGCTCATGAAATATCAATCAAGCACAGTTAAGAAACTTACTGCTATAGGCCAAAAAATTGAGAAAGCAGGTTTACCTTTACTCTACCTCTCCTTAGGCGTTATCTATATTTGGTTTGGTGGGATCAAATTCTCAGCCGGACAAGCTGAAGGTATGTTCGGCATGATTAATAACAATCCATTAGTGTCATGGCTCTATGTATTCTTATCTAAAGAAGGATTAGTGACTTTTCTTGGCAGCGTAGAGATCATGATTGGGTTACTGATTTTAGGCCGCTTTATAAACCCTATTTTATCGGCTATTGGTGGTTTACTTTCAATCACACTATTTACTGTCACTCTGAGCATGATGATATTTTTACCGGGTATTACAACAGAGGCAGGCTTTCCAACTCTGAGTTTTGTTGGTGAGTTTTTACTAAAAGATATCGGCTTATTTGCCGCATCTGTGTTCATTGCTGGCAATAGCTTAACAGTGTTAACTTGCAATCATCCTGATAGCAAATAACCCGTTCTGCGTGAGCTTAGGGCTCGTTAGCCCTAAGCTCACTAAACACGACGAAATAGATGTCATCTTAGTATTGATAAATTGTGACCATTTTACCTGTAATCGATATAGGGTTTAAAAGCCGTAATCGAAGTCATAACGCATGCCAACCATTAGCTGGTCATTATCTTCACGGTAATCAAATGCTGTCTTCTGATATTCAACAAATAGACGAAAATCTGCTGTTCCCTGCCACTCTAACGTCGTGTTATAGGCAGTGTAATTACCTGAAACAAGATCCCCAAAACCATCATCAAAGGCCGAAACCCCGACTTTTAGCTTATAGATCTCGGTGATAGCATAAGCTGCAACAACATCCAATGTTGAACCACTAGTATTATTCACCTCAACATCTTGATACGCAGCAGCAAAATATAGAGGGCCGAAGTTTTTGGACAATGATACACCATAGGTTTTCTCATCATTACCGTCATTAAGCTTCTTACTGTAATAAGCAAAAGCCGCACGAATAAAGTCGGTAGTGTACTCAAGACCAGTGTTAAAGAAGTCACTCGTATTATCAGGTCTGCTGCCATCAAATTGTGAATCTACAGAGAAACTTAGATCGCCAAAGCTTTTACGGTAAGTAACTAAGTTATTGATACGAAATGGGCTGGCACTGTCATAGGCCAATGGCGTCGCAGCGCGGTTAAAGATATCAACCGGATCAGCAATGATACGGTATTGAGTCGATGATTGCTTACCGATAGCCACACGTCCAAAGTCTCCTTTAATACCAACATAGGCCTTTCGCGCTTCACCAAAATCGCCATTGGCCTGAATGTTTACTTTGAACTCTCCACGGGCAAACGCGACCAATGAATCATTCACTTTATGCTCTGTGTAAATCCCCAGACGAGACAAAGCATCACCCACGTCCCAAACATCATCAGAATCAGTGTGAGTTACACCAAATGTTGGGCGCAATGAACCATAAAAGTTAATACTGGTATTTGATGCTGCACTACTTGTCTCTCCATCAACCTCTAGCGCAGCCAATCTTTGCTGAATGGCATTCAGCTCTTTTTGTAATGCCTCTTTACTCACGCCAGCATCATTAGCTTGAACCACAGACATTGGGATTGTTAAAGCCAAAGTAAGCAGGGATAGTTTTACTGTTTTATTTTGCATTTTTACATCCTTTAACATTATAAAACAATGACATACAACAATAACTGACATTGCAATGGGTAAATCTTCCCTAAGAGCTGCGCAAGCACAGTCCGTAAAAGGAACAAACACGTAAAATTGGGGTTAGTGATTAATCGCGGTAGCTATCGATATCAGGGCAACTGCAGATAAGGTTTCTGTCACCATACACATTGTCGATACGATTGGTGCTAGGCCAAAATTTGGCCTGAGTTTGGTTAAGCCCAGGGAAACAAGCGACTTTGCGTGAGTAAGGATGATCCCACAGCGTTTGGCTCAGATCATTCATCGTATGGGGTGCATTCACCAAGGGGTTATCTGTTAGCGTCCACTCTCCACTTTCCACTTTGGCGATTTCAGCACGTATCGTAACCATGGCATGTATAAATTTATCCAATTCAACCAATGACTCGCTCTCAGTTGGCTCTATCATCAAGGTCCCAGCAACAGGAAATGACATGGTCGGTGCATGGAAACCAAAATCCATTAAGCGCTTAGCCACATCCTCTTCACTGATCCCCGAGCTCTCTTTAAGGGGGCGCAGATCGATGATGCACTCATGGGCAACACGGCCTTCTTCACCAAGATAAAGCACGGGATAATGAGGACGTAGTTTTTCCATCAGATAGTTAGCATTCAGTATGGCAAGCTCTGTCGCCTGAGTTAGACCATCGGATCCCATCAGAGCGATATAAGCCCAAGAGATAGGCAGTATGGAAGCACTGCCTAACGCCGTAGCAGCAATGGCTCCAGAGGTCTGATGAATACTGTGTCCCGGTAGAAATGGGGCAAGATGAGATTTCACACCGATAGGGCCCATTCCCGGGCCGCCACCACCGTGTGGAATACAGAAGGTTTTGTGTAAATTAAGATGAGAAACATCAGAACCGATAAAGCCCGGTGACGTTAATCCCACTTGAGCATTCATATTGGCACCATCGAGGTAAACTTGACCTCCGGCGGTATGTACCCGCTCACAAATTTCACGAATGCCACCTTCATAAACACCGTGTGTCGATGGATAAGTGATCATGATGCAAGACAGACGATCTGCATGTTCCTCAATCTTGGCAGCCAAGTCATCGATATCCACATTTCCTTTGGCATCACAACCAACAATCACCACCCGCATCGACACCATAGCAGCACTGGCAGGATTGGTGCCGTGGGCAGAACTTGGGATCAAGCAAACGTTACGGTGCAGGTCACCACGGCTAGCATGGTATTTCTGAATCGCGATTAAACCAGCGTATTCCCCCTGTGCACCTGAGTTAGGTTGCAAGGAGAATGCATCGTAGCCGGTAATACATTTGAGCATCTCACTCAACGAATCACTGATCTCTTGATATCCCACGCTCTGCTGCGCTGGCACAAACGGATGTAACTGGTTCAACTCAGGCCAGGTCACGGGGATCATCTGCGCCGTTGCATTTAACTTCATGGTGCAAGAGCCAAGTGGGATCATCCCATGCGTGAGTGAAAAATCTTTATTTTCCAATGACTTCAAATAACGCAGCATTAACGTTTCGCTATGATATTGATTAAATACCTTATGAGTTAGATAGCGTGACTCGCGGCGACAATCCGCCGGAATAGCCGCAAACTCATCGCTTGATGCCTGAACCTCAAAGTCGCTAACCCGCAAGGCTTGCCCCGTGATCGCCAACCAAAGCGCTTCGATATCGTCAGCGCTGGTGGTTTCATCAATACTGATCCCTAAGCGGCTTGGCAGAAGACGTAGGTTAAGCCCTACATCCAAAGCACGCTGGTAGATTGCTTGAGTCTGTTCATTAGTTGTTATGGTTAAGGTGTCAAAAAAAGCCTCATGGGCCAGCTTGAAACCCGCCTCTTTCAAGCCTAAAGCCAAGATCGCTGTTAGATGATGTACTCGTCGACCAATTTTCCTCAATCCTTGCGGTCCATGATAGACTGCATAGAAAGCCGCCATATTGGCCAACAGAGCCTGAGCGGTACAGATGTTTGAGGTCGCTTTTTCACGGCGAATATGTTGTTCACGAGTCTGCATTGCCATACGCAAAGCTTGCTTACCTTTAGTATCGATTGATACACCTATCACCCGACCAGGGATCGTGCGTTTGTATTTTTCTCGCGTGGACATGAATGCCGCGTGAGGACCGCCGAATCCCATGGGAACACCGAAACGTTGTGAGCTACCAATAACGACGTCCGCGCCCATCTCGCCCGGCGCCTTGAGTAAGGTGAGCGCAAGTAGATCTGTCGCCACGACCACTAATGCTCTCTTTTCTTGAGCCTGTTTAATCAGCAGTTCAAGGTTTTGCACTTGCCCTGTAGTGCCAGGGTATTGCAGTAAGGCACCAAATACATCCATCTTAGGCAGCTCGCTGGCAGGCGCAACCAGGATATCAAAACCAAAACAGTGGGCTCGGGTTTTGATCACATCTAAGGTTTGAGGGTGAACATCACTGGCAACAAAAAACAGGTTACTCTTGCTCTTTCCAGCTCGTTTACACAGGGCCATCGCCTCGGCAGCCGCTGTAGCTTCATCCAACATGGAGGCATTTGCTAGCTCCATGCCGGTCAGATCAATGATCATCTGCTGATAATTGAGTAACGCTTCGAGTCGACCTTGAGCTATCTCAGGTTGGTAAGGCGTATAGGTCGTGTACCAACCTGGATTTTCCATCACGTTGCGTAAAATTACGTTAGGGACATGCGTATCGTAATAGCCTTGACCAATGTAACTTTTATTGATCATATTCTTAGCAGCGATGGCCTTAAGAGTCGCCAACATCCCCGCTTCGCTCTGGGCAGATTCGAGCTCTAGGCCTTGATCCAACCGGATATTACTCGGTACGGTTTGAGCGATAAGCACCGCAATAGAGTCACAGCCTATCGCTGCTAACATCAGCTGCTTTTCCGCTTCATCGGGCCCGTTATGACGTGCGATAAACGCGTTATCAGTGCCCAGTTGGGCTAATAAATTACTATTACTCATCTCATCCCCAAGAATATTGCTGGCCATCAAAATCAACTCGCCCAGCGGTTTAATCTAGTTATTTAACCCAGTTGCTCTACTTAGCTATCTAAGCTCGCGACATAGGAGTCAAAGTTCATCAGCGTCTCAAGTTCTTGCGGCTTATCGAGTTTAATCTTGGCTATCCAACCCACTTCAAACGGTGAATCATTCACGATCTCAGGGCTATCATCCAGCGCTTCATTAACCGCAATAATGATGCCCGATACTGGTGCATAGACATCCGATGCTGCTTTAACTGACTCCACCAGTGAGAAGTTTTCCGTGGCGACGGTCACGTCACCCTCTTCTGGCAACTCAACAAACACCACGTCCCCAAGTAATCCTTGGGCATGTTCGGAGATCCCAACTGTCACGGTGCCATCACCATTGTCCTTGACCCATTCGTGAGTAGCGGCAAACTTATAATTAGACTCAACTGAGCTCATTGGTTAATTCCTATTTTTATTGTTTAATTGATGCTTAGCGATACAGAGGAAATCTTGCACACAATGCGTGTACTTGCTTAAGCACAGTCGACTCAACTTGACTGTTGTCATCGGGATTTACAGCCAACCCATCGAGCACATTGCCAATCCAGTGACCAATTTGAATAAACTCATTCTGCCCGAATCCTCGACTGGTGCCCGCAGGTGTACCTAAACGTATGCCCGAAGTCACCATAGGTTTTTCAGTATCGAAAGGAATGCCATTCTTGTTACAGGTGATCCCAGCACGCTCTAAACTCTCTTCCGCTTTATTGCCCTTTAAGCCTTTAGGCCTAAGGTCTACCAACATCAGATGAGTATCTGTGCCATTGGTTACGATATCGCAGCCGTGCTCTTGCAAGGTCTTAGCAAGTGTCTTGGCATTGTTGATCACTTGCTCGATATACTGGATAAATTCAGGTTCCAACGCTTCGCCTAGCGCTACAGCCTTAGCGGCTATCACATGCATCAGCGGCCCGCCTTGTAGACCGGGGAACACTGCAGAGTTTATTTTCTTGGCAATATCTTCATGATTAGTCAGCACCATCCCGCCACGTGGACCACGCAGAGTTTTGTGCGTCGTCGTCGTGACAACGTGGGCATGAGGAAGTGGGTTTTGATGGTAGTTTGTGGCAACCAGACCAGCAATATGTGCCATGTCGACCATGAGATAAGCACCAACTTCGTCGGCAATGGCTCTGAAACGAGCAAAATCTATCTCACGCGGGATCGCTGAGCCACCAGCAATGATCATCTTAGGTTTATGCTCGCGAGCCAACATCTCTACCTGAGCAAAGTCGATTAAACAGCTATCTTTGAGCACCCCATATTGTATGGCATTAAACCACTTCCCCGATTGAGCTGGACGTGCACCGTGAGTCAAATGACCACCGGCATCCAGTGACATGCCTAGAATAGTATCACCGGGCTGAAGCAGCGCTTGAAAAACTGCACCATTGGCTTGTGCGCCAGAATGCGGCTGCACATTGACAAACTCTGAACCAAACAAAACCTTAGCTCTATCGATTGCTAACTGCTCCACGATATCGACAAATTCACAGCCACCGTAATAACGACGACCGGGATAGCCCTCTGCATACTTGTTGGTTAATGAAGTTCCCTGCGCTTCTATCACCGCCTTCGACACAATGTTTTCAGACGCGATTAGCTCTATCTGTTGCTCTTGTCGTTTGGTTTCAAGATCGATAGCAGCTTGAATTTTATCATCGGTAGCGGCTAATCCTGCGGCAAAAAAATGTTCGAGTTCTTTGGAGCTGTATATGCTTTTCATTATGCTTCCTTAATTGGCAATTGATGGCGTTAAATAACCAAGCCACGTTGCAAAATTTTGTTGTATATCGACATCAGATACCTTATTCAATAAATCATCTGGCATAAGCAATTCGGTAAATTAGGTTACAGTCCACCATAGGGCCCACAGTATGAGATTTCGACGGGTTGATGCCGATATTAACCAAGTCAAAAATACAATGTGCCATTCACATTTCTCCAAGAGCACGACCAGTTCACATCTTATAAACATATCAGGCTTATTTTTCACAAACAACACAAAAGTTTCCAATAGGAAACTTAATTCATTATTTGATATGTAAATAATTGATTTATAAGATTGTTTATTTTGTGTTAAATCTGTTCATCTGCTGAGCCGAATATGCCACAATAGTAAAAATCCCAGCAGAGATAGTCATTAAGCATATGAAAAACAAAAATGAGACTGACTCAGCTCCTTCGATGAACATAGTCAGAAATAAAGGCAATGAGCCCAAAATAAAAACTGTTCATATAGGCCAGCAAGTTAAGGCAATAAGAACCCAAAATAAGTTCACTTTAGAAGAAGCTAGCCGTCGAACCGGTCTGGCTAAATCCACCTTATCAAAAATTGAAAATGAGCAGATATCGCCAACATTTATGGTATTGCAGAAATTAGCAGCTGGGCTCGAAATAGATCTGCCTCAATTATTCTCCCAGCCAAGTAAAGCACAAGCCAGCGGACGCAGAGATATAACCAAAGCCAATACAGGTAAAGCTCACCTGACGCCGACCTATGAGCACGAACTGCTCGCAACAGAACTCAGCAATAAGAAAATGTTGCCCTATAAGACCTGTATTCGTTCGAGAAGCTTCGATGAATACGACGATTGGATCCGTCATGAAGGTGAGGATTTTTTATTTGTATTAGACGGTGATATTCAATTATTCACAGAGTTCTATGAACCCGCATTCTTAAGTAAAGGTGATAGCGCCTATTACGATGCGACCATGGGTCATGCCGTTATATCTGTCAGTGAACAAGATGCTCATATCCTCTGGGTCACCTCCACATAATGTGTCGTCATCATTTCAGTTAATTCCCTGCAGCAGAATTGATGTTCACAGGCATACTCTTCTGTTGTTTGTCACACCACATTCGATAGCACTCCCATACACTTCCCTCATCTTGCTGAATTAAATAATCAGAAAAACTGTGAAATTATTCATTATTAGATAATTAATCTCTAACTCTAAACTCAATTCAGAACAAATTTAAAATTAAATATCCACCACATTCTACTATTTAGTCAATAACTTAGGTTACTAATATAAGTTATTCATGCCGCTGATTAAAAATTAACCCTTGAATAATATTCTCAAAAGCTCTAGTTTTTTCACTATTGGAAACTTTGTAGCTACAAAAAATAAACATCTGACCATTAAAGAGTCAGAACAGATTGAAGTAACAAAAAATTATAATAAAATTAGAGGTTAACAATGGAATTTATTACAAGCGCTATCACATACATCAACGGCATTGTCTGGGGACTCCCCATGCTTATCGCCATTTTAGGCGTCGGCCTGTTCCTGACCATAGGTCTGAATTTAATGCCGATCTTAAAACTGGGTTCAGGATTTAAGCTCCTTTGGCGAGGCCGAATTCCTGAAAAAGATAAAAAAGTAAAAGGTGAGATTAGTCCTTTTAATGCCTTAATGACTTCACTTTCTGCAACAATTGGAACCGGTAATATTGCCGGTGTCGCCACCGCTATCTTCCTCGGTGGTCCCGGCGCACTCTTCTGGATGTGGTGTACAGCACTGGTCGGCATGGCAACCAAGTTTGCCGAGGCTGTACTAGCCGTTAAATACCGAGAAATCGATGAAAATGGCAATTACATCGGTGGTCCCATGTATTACATCAAAAATGGTCTCTCCAAGAAATGGGCTTGGCTTGGCACCGCTTTCGCTCTATTTGGATCCATTGCAGGTTTTGGTATTGGTAATACAGTACAAGCAAACTCAGTCGCCAACGCGATCGAGTCAAACTTTGGTGTCGCCTCTTGGATAACCGGTCTCGTTATGATGATCTTGGTCGGTCTAGTCTTGATGGGCGGAATTAAACGTATCGCTGACGTCGCCGGTAAACTCGTCCCATTAATGGCAACCTTCTATATTGCAGGCGGTATAGCGGTACTGATTGTTAACGCCGCAGAATTACCAGCAGCGCTCATGCTTATCTACAAGAGTGCCTTTACTGGTACCGCCGCAGAAGGCGGATTTGCGGGTGCCGCGGTTTGGGCCGCGGTTCGTTTCGGTGTCGCACGTGGTGTGTTCTCTAACGAAGCAGGATTAGGTAGCGCGCCAATTGCTCACGCAGCAGCCCAAACTAATAACCCCGTAGCTCAGGGTTTAGTTGCCATGTTAGGTACGTTTATCGATACCTTAGTCGTTTGTACCATTACTGGCCTTGCCATTATCGTCACCGGCGAGTGGACCAGTGGTACTACTGGTGCAGAGCTCACCTCGGCAGCATTTGGTTCATCAATCCCATACGGTAACTATATTGTAGCTATTGCTCTGTCTATCTTCGCCTTCACGACTATTTTAGGCTGGAGTGTTTACAGCGAAAAATGTGTTCAATATCTGCTTGGCGTAAAAGCTGTTGTTCCTTTTAGGGTACTTTGGATTCTAGTTGTCCCCATCGGCGCAGTAAGTTCATTAGAATTTATCTGGTTACTGGCAGATACATTAAACGCCATGATGGCCATTCCAAACCTTATCGCTTTAGCCTTATTGAGCCCTATTGTGTTTAAGCTGAGTAAAGAGTATTTCCGCAAAGAAGCTGAAACAAACAGCGCTGAAGTGAAAGTCGAAGAATCTTAATGCCCCCTTTTAATTTGTCATAAATATAACCGCCCTGATTGATCAGGGCGGTTTACGGAGTTGAGCATGACACAAGCACTAAAAAAGACCCCTTGTTATCATTTACACCTAGAAGCTGACGCTAAAATGGTGCCTTTTGCAGGCTATGATATGCCTGTTCAGTACGCTCTAGGCGTCAAAAAAGAACACTTACATACTCGCGCTGCCGCAGGGCTATTTGATGTCTCTCATATGGGTCAACTTAGGCTGCACGGCACTGGTGCTGCCAAATTTCTAGAGAGCTTGGTTCCGGTGGATATCATTGACCTGCCTCAAGGTAAGCAACGTTACGCACTTTTCACCAATGAACAAGGTGGATTACAAGACGATCTTATGGTCAGTAATCTAGGCGATCATTTTTTCGTGGTCGTAAATGCGGCCTGTAAAGCCCAAGATATCGCCCATCTACGCACTAATTTACCTGAAGATGTTACCCTTGAAGTCTTAGAAGATAGAGCACTATTAGCACTGCAAGGCCCCTTAGCCGTCAATGTCATGGCAAGGCATATTCCTGAATCTGCAGCCATGGTATTTATGGACTCAAAAGTGCTCAATTTCGCTGGCGTAGAGTGTATTTTTGGCCGAGCGGGTTACACAGGAGAAGATGGCTTTGAGATATCTATTCCCGCCGAGCACGCCGAACGATTAACGCGACTTCTGCTCGCTGAAGCTGAAGTTGAGTGGGTAGGGTTAGGCGCTAGGGATTCCCTTAGACTCGAGTCTGGACTCTGCTTATATGGCCATGATATCAACACAACTACCACACCTGTCGAAGCCAGTTTACTCTGGGCCATCAGTAAAAATCGCCGTTCTGACGGTCTGCGTGCTGGCGGCTTTCCTGGCGCAGAGATCATACTCGACCAACTTGCCACGAAAGATATCAGCCGTAAACGTGTCGGCTTGAAAGGACTTGGCAGGGCGCCAGTACGTGAAGGAGCTGAGCTGTTCAATGCCGAAGGAGACAAAATTGGTGTCGTCACCAGTGGCACAGCAGGGCCGAGTTGTGGATTTCCAGTTGCCATGGGCTATGTCGCAACTCACTATGCACGCTTAGATACAGAGATTTTTGCAGAGGTCAGAGGGAAGATGCTACCAATGCAAATTGCCAAAATGCCTTTCGTCGAGCAGAGATATTTTCGAGGTTAGTTAGTCCTGTATGAGGGCATTAAGTTGACCCAATTGAGCATAACCAAAATCCACCTTCTGCACCCGACTTCTCAATTGAGTGGCATAAGGGGAATGAGTTCAATCTTAAAAGAGTCTCTCTATCAATAAGGAATTATATGCAGGTTTTAGTACTTGGTGGGGGAGTAATAGGCTTAACGTCGGCCTGGTATCTGGCACAAGCAGGTCATGAGGTCACAGTCATAGAGCGTCAGCAACACAGTGCTAAGGAGACCAGTTTTGCTAATGCCGGTCAGATATCTTACGGTTACTCCTCCCCTTGGGCTGCACCTGGAATACCCACCAAAGCGTTAAAGTGGTTGATTCAAAAACACGCACCGTTAAAAATTAAACCCTGCATTTCACCAGAACTCTTTTCTTGGGCAAGTAAAATGTTGGCTAACTGCAATCAAGCCCGTTATCAAGTGAATAAGTCACGCATGTTGCGCGTGGCCAATTATAGTCGCGACTGTTTAATTGAGCTGAGACAACATCATGCCATCGATTACGAGGGGCGTCAGCTAGGTACTTTACAAGTGTTTAGGCAGCATGCCCAGATAGACGCGGTGGCCAAAGATATCAAGCTGCTTCAAGAGAGTGGCACCCGATACCAAGAGCTCGATGTCGAGGCTTGTATTCAAGCAGAGCCAGCATTAGCCAATGTACGAGACAAGATTGTAGGAGGCTTGCGCCTACCGGATGATGAAACCGGTGATTGTTATCTGTTTTGTCAGCAATTAGTCACCTTAGCGAAACAAGCTGGCGTTACTTTTAAATTCGGCACTGAAATCCTAGGCCTCAACCTGATGGATGGTAAAATAAGTTCAGTATCGACCAACGAAGGTGAGCTCAGCTCTGAGGCTTATGTGGTCGCAATGGGCAGTTACTCAGCCTCCTTATTACAACCATTAGGCTTATCTATTCCCGTCTATCCCGTAAAAGGCTATTCATTAACTTTGCCTGTACTTAATAACGAGCGCGCTCCTGTATCTACTGTGATGGATGAAACCTATAAGGTCGCCATCACCCGCTTTAATCAACGTATTCGTGTCGCTGGCACGGCTGAACTCTCGGGATATAATCTCGATTTAAGCCAGCAGCGAAAAGAGACCATCGCTATGGTCGTCAATGATCTGTTCCCACAGGGTGGTGACATGGAGCAAGCCGTGTTTTGGACAGGACTCAGGCCTATGACCCCTGATGGCACGCCAATTATTGGTAAAACACCTATATCAAACTTATTTACCAATACAGGACACGGCACCCTTGGCTGGACTATGGCCTGTGGCTCAGGAAAATTACTCGCGGATCTAATCAGTAACCTAATACCGGATATCGATCCTAAAGGGCTAGATATCTATCGCTATTAACCTCCAAATAATCTCATCATCTTATTAACATGGTAAAAGATAGATTAGAAATGATAGATTTAGATTAGAAATGATAAAAGTAACACACGATGTAGTAGGAGTGTTTAACACGTAAACTCAGACCAAATAACCTCTCCGATTAGCTCACTACCTGTTTTTTCTCCGTCGGAACACATGTTTTCCATCTAGGAGGTTATCTCGTGCTTAATGATATTTCACTGTTCGTCAAAATCTGCCGCTTCAACTCATTCAACGATGCAGCGAATCAACTAGGACTCTCGTTGGCCACCATAAGTCGTAAAATCAATCAATTGGAAAAGAGCTTAGGCACAAGTTTATTTTTTCGTGATAAGAATGGATTAACACTCACTCTGGCAGGTAATGAGATCTTAAGTGCTTGTCAGCCCTCAATTGAACATTTAGAGGAACTTCTCAGTTCCTTGGAAGTAAAGAACTACTGTGATAAAGGCAGCGTCATGTTTGTTGCCCCAACCAACTTCATATCTCGATTATTTAGCGAAAAATTTTTCGATGAATTCTTTAATGAACATCCGGATATAATGGTGAATTTTGACCTGAGTAATGAGCGCTGCAACCTCAACCAGAAACAGTTTGATCTTGCCATGCGTTTTGGCGATTTAGAAGATTCAGGCTTTATTTGTAAAACCATAGGTAAAGCGGAATATATCTTAGTCGCATCGCCTAAGTTAATTGAGGAGTATGGCCAACCGAATACCTTAAGCGAGCTAGATGTATTGCCGAAAATTATCTTCTCGCCCATTCGTAACTGGCAATTCACATCAACTAAAACGGGATTAGTCGACTACTATCCTCAGGGTGACTTTCTCTCTAATGATGTTTCACTGTGTATTAGTCGAACTTTAGCTGGTCATGGCGTCGGTTATTTAGCCAAACTCTATATCAAAGAGGAGTTATTGAAGGGGGAATTAGTCACACTATTACCTCAGTATAAGCCGCAACATCGCTTAATAAATTTGCTCTGGCCAAGTAAACCGGTCCCCTATCGAACCCGACTATTAATAGATTATTTGGCCAAAAAGTTAGCTAAACCAAGCTAAGTAGAAAAAGTGTGGTCAGATAATCTGACCACAGGTGTGACTAAGGATTGGTGGAGGCAGTTGGCTCATTATTACTGGGTTCTATTAACTTCGCTTGCTCGGCTTTGAAGAGAGAAACGGCAAGTTTAACATCCTCCACAAATACTTTCTTATCCCCTTTATCGCTAATGGGCAGCACCAGATAATGTATCCCGCCATCGGGGTTTTTTACTCCACTCGCGATAAGGGCATCTCCTTCACTCGCAGTGCCAAAGTAGTCGGAGACAATATCCATATGACTCACGCCAATACTGGCTAAGTACTCAGGCTCCGTATTATCAAAAAGTAAAATATCACCAGACTTTGAAATTCTTGCTAACTCACTTTCAGTTTCACTATCAAATGGATAATTAACCGTATTTACATACTTAATACCCTCAGCTTCAATAAACTCATAAAGCTCAGTACTAAATTCATTAATAGGTTCAGATAACCAGCTACTCTCTTTGACTGGTTCAATATCAACGTCTCGAGACTGAACATTTGAAGTCAACTGTCTAACAACACTGGGGACCGGAGGGCTGTCAAGGTCGAACACCTCTTCAGTACTTATTAACCTCTGTTCATCCTTAACTTGATGTTCACTCGAACTGGGTAGATACTGATAAGCCACAACTAAAAAACTTCCCAGAAATGCGGTTCCTAGCAACAATTTAACTGGTTGCATCACTTTTCCTCCTCTTGCGATGAAGATATGTTCTCTATCGACAAAGATCTAACCCGTACCGATAGAGAGTCTTATACTAATAGACTAGATGTATAAATTATTAGCCCAGCTCACGTTAACCTGACGGTTAATCTGGGTCCAACTGCTGCTATCATTATGGTTTTTCCAAGTAAAATCTGTGTACCAAGTACACCAATCTCGGCCATAGTAATAATCAGTTTTTCTCCAACCTGCATATAAATTAAATCGAGTACTCGTTTGACCATCTTCCAAGACATTTTTTCTATAAACCACCGCAGCCTCAGGTTTAAAGTCTGATCTCATCACTACTGGTAGCTGATTTTTGTCAATTAAATTACCTGCATTGCAGCTAGTCCAACTCGACAATAACCAGTTTTTAGGCGGGGTGTTGTTACGAATGGTTTTATTCTCAATGTTCCAGCTTATGGTATCGTTGTTTTGACTAAAGTCAGCAACAGTTTCAAACTCCGCCTGATCATAAGTCACACGATGACTCCAATCGACTCCTCCACCTATAGTTGGCGATTGCCCAGCCGTAAAGCCTAAATTAAAACCTATCGCTTCGCTCACACTCGCTGTGGCAATGGAGTTTGCTGGCGCATGATTAATATGCCTTAAGGGGGAGCCACTTACATAAGCCACTTTGAGTTTAAAAGCCGTTGGTACCGAGTAGCGATAATCTCCTCCATAAGTATATTCGTACATGGTCGCCTTAGAGGGAACATTAGTCATATCGAAACCTGAGCCCCCTTTAAGTATCAACTTAACTTCTTTAACCCCTGTCGGCACATGAGATTGATTCCAAACATTTTGCACTGTATAGATTAATCGAATCTTTTTGGCTCTTGCATCAGCATCATCTAGCTCAAGTAAACTTGAAGTGTAAGCTTTCAAAGTATCTTCAGCATGTGCAGCACTAGCAGTTCCACAGAGGCCAAGTAGAATTGCAGTATATAGTTGTCTCTTCTTCATTCTCATATTTCCCATATAGTGAGTCAGCAACCCAAGAATAGGGCTGCTGGCGATTTTAGACTTTGAGCTGGGGGTATTGGGAATCATAAAACCTCATGGCTTAATATAAACCAACTGACTCTCCCCTCTATTTTCAGCTGAATATAAATTCAACTTTCAAGATGCTTTACTCAACGGTAAAGACCTCAAAAACACCATACATGACTATATTGACTTCTAGAATGATCAAAAATAGGAACATAAATCTCAAAATCGAGACGGTAGAAGTCATTTAGTTCGAATAGCGCGAGCTGAATGGCAAGTTCCGCTAATACGAGTCAAGTCACTTTCTCAGTCGCTGGATATTGGAATTTGGGAAGAGAGGATTAAACTGAGTATTTACTCATAATTCAACAGGGGTAAAAAAGAGGCTACCAATATAACAGAAGCAGTGATTCTGTTACGCTATTTTAGGCGGAAGTTCGATTAAGATAAGAGCGTCCCAATACCAGCAGCATGATCCCGCCTAATACCATACATGAGGCGATAACCAAACGCTGTGACACGACTTCATTAGCGAAGAGTACGCCACCAATGGCAGCGATAATTGGCACTAGAAGTTGCACTGCTGCCGCTTGTGTTACCGACAAGCCTCTAATGGCAAAATACCAAACTGAATAACCAACCCCAGAGGCTATCGCACCTGACATCACCGCCAACATTATACCCGCTTGAGACAGGTTAGCATTTTGAATTGTGACAAGAAGCAAAATAGCGATAAAAGGTAATGTTCTCATAAAATTATAAGCCGTATCTGAGATTGGATCTGTACATCCCCTGCCTCTTACGGTGTATACGCCCCACGCAACGCCTGAAATAGTCATTAAGATAAAGCCTGTCATTGATGGCGTGCTTAGACTCGGCATCACTAAATAAACAAATCCGCTAAAAGCGATCACAACTCCAGTCCACTCAAGGTAATGCAACCGATTACCTGAAAATATGCTTATCAAGATCATCGTGATCTGCACCGCACCAAACAGGATTAACGCACCGATCCCTGTATCGAGAGAAACATAAGCATATGAAAAAGTCACCGCATAGAGGAAGAGTAAAAAACCAGCTAACCAAGATCCCTTGGCTTGATTACCACCTAGTACAGTAGACGATTGCCTTTGCTGGATAAACTTAGCCAGTAACAAGATAATCACTAGCACTAAGATCCCAGACAGCAACCGAATGACGGTAAAACTTGCAGCATCAATGGCTTCATCACCTAACGCCAGACGACAAAAGACTGAGTTACCAGCGAATGCTAATAATGCAAAACCAGTCGCCAACAGGATTTTTAACTTAGCTGGATTCATCACAAGATTGATCCTATAAAAAATGACTAAAATAAATTACTGACACATAGTTAAGTATCTGCAGATACAAATATTTGAACGAAAATTCCTGCCAACAATCAACATCATAAACTGAATTTATTCAGTTCTTAAGTTCAGTAGTCACCACTAATTTACTGTGTAACGTCTTATGAACCGGACACTTTTCCGAAATAGCCAACAAGGCTTGTTTTTGCTCATTACTGAGATCACCGATCAACTCTATCTCTCGAGTTAACGTGTCTAACTGCCCCTTGCCTGACTCACAATTCTCACAGTCCTGTATATATGTTCTATTATGAGTAAGATCTATCTTAATATCTTGTAATGGCCACTTTTTTCGCTCCGCATACATACGCATTGTCATGGAGGTACATGCACCAAGTGCAGCTAGTAGATGCTCATAGGGATCTGGCCCCAGATTTTTACCTCCAACCTCTAAGGGCTCATCAGCCAGCCATGTATGGCTATCGCTAATGATGGTTTGAGTAAACTTATGATCTCGTTCTTCAACTAGAAGGTGTCCTGAGGCAACCTTTTGCAACGACCGAGGAGAAATTGAAAAGTCCAGATAACGACTGCTCCAACTGGCAATCACATTGGCGACGTAATCTGCATCAACTTTATTGGTTAACAGATGATTGGCTGAATCTAAACTTACGAAGCTTTTAGGGTGTTTTGCCTGAGTGTATATACTTTCCGCCTGATCAATAGAAACCGTATCATCAACGGGCGAGTGCATCACTAGTAGGGCTTTTTTATCCAAAGTAAAACCCTGTTTAGCATGTTGTGCCAGATCATCTATAAACTGTTTTTTAATGGTAAATTGTCGGGGGCCTAAATTGACATGTGCTAGCCCCTGGGACTTAATTTCATCCATTGAAGCAGCAAAGTTATGTTCTACATGCTCAGGACTTGCAGGAGCCCCGATGGTCACAACCGCCTTGCTTTCAGGGATCTGATTGGCAATGGCTAACACTGCAGCTCCGCCTAAGCTATGACCAATAAGTAACTGCGGCGCGTCATATTCATCCCTTAAAAAATCAGCTGCTGCTTTAAGATCATCAAGATTGGAGGAGAAGTTAGTATTAGCAAAGTCACCATCACTATTACCCAAGCCGGTAAAATCAAATCTGAGGACGGCAATTCCTTGCTGAACCAGTGCACGGGAGATCCGTGAGGCTGCGGCAATATCTTTACCACAGGTAAAGCAGTGAGCAAAAAGCGCATAAGCGCCTATCTCTCCAACGGGCCGCTCTAACAAGCCAGCTAAGATCACACCTTGACTGGGAAACTCGATTTTTTCTCTCATCTTAATAACCTCGTAGTAAGGGCAATTTATCGGACATTTAGAGTATGTAAGTGAAGCTTACGACATGACTCAATATGAGACCTGACCAAACAGTAAAAGCTTTCCTATTGGTACATTACCTCAAAGACTTTAGATTATCAGATACGCATCACACTTCAGGCTTAATCTAGATATAAGTCTGTCGACAAAAATCACAATTCACATTAAATTATATAAAATTTACATTACATTACTAAGAACTTAGGTAAACAAACCACACCTAGCACTTCAGAATACGCAACTCTAATAAACTTAAGCATTAACATAAGTCCAACCCCTGTCTTTCTTCAAGATAAGGGAACTCTTTGTAGTGCATATTCTCTCAATAATGTTTTCAGTTGTTATGGATAATAAAAAAATGAAAAAACACTTTGAACTCATCGATAAACAAACATTTTTTGGTGCATTAGCGCTCCTTTTCGCCGTGGTCATCCCCTTAATTATTTTCCCTGAAGAGGGGGCTGAGTGGATTGCTGTAGCAAAAACGTTTATGACTGACAAATTAGGTTTCGCCTATTTAGGCTTAGGCTTATCTGCATTTTTCTTTATGATTTACATCGTTTTTTCTGATATTGGTCAGATCAAGTTGGGGGATCCAGATGAGAAACCTGAATTTGCCCTTGCCTCTTGGGCCGCCATGCTTTTTTGTGGTGGCATCGGAGCCAGTATTTTGTACTGGGGAACCATTGAGTGGGCCTATTATTACCAAAACCCACCTTTCCAACTAGAAGCTGGCAGTGAAGAAGCGATTCGTTGGGCTGCGACCTATGGTCTTTTCCATTGGGGACCCATTGCCTGGTGTATCTATATGATCCCAGCGATCCCTATCGCCTACTTCTTCTATGTTCGCAAACAACCTGTACTCAAAGTTTCAGCGGCATTGATGCCTGTGATTGGTGAAGCCAATAGTGTTGGTAAGTTAGGTAAGTTCATCGACATCCTGTTTATTTTTGGTTTATTAGGCGGCGCTGCAACCACTTTAGGTTTAGCTGCTCCACTGATTAATGAGGGAATAAGTTATCTATTTGGCATTCCGGCAACGACCGGCAGTCAAATTGGTGTACTCATGTTATGTACCGCATTATTTGCCTACTCCTCTTATCAAGGTATGGACAAAGGTATTAAGGTACTGAGTAACATTAACTTTTGGGGCGCATTAGCCTTATTAGCTTTTGTACTTGTTTGTGGGCCTACCATCTTTATGCTAGAAACCGGTCTGGATTCAATCGGCCGTATGCTATCTAACTTCTTCGTTATGGCAACTTGGGCAGAACCTTTTGGTGGCATGGGTCCATTTGAAGATACTCATTTCCCACAGGATTGGACCATTTTCTACTGGGCGTGGTGGTTGGTCTTTGCGCCAAGTATGGGTCTGTTTGTTGCTCGAATTTCTCGCGGAAGAACCATCAGAGGCATGGTCGCAGGTGCGGTGTTCTTTGGCTCACTCGGCTGCTCAATGTACTTTATGATCTTAGGGAACTACGGACTGTCGTTACAGTTGTCTGGACAACTCGATGTGATCAGTATCTTGAATATCGAGGGCCCTACTCGCGCTATTTTTGCTATTTTGGAACAACTTCCTTTTAGCACGGTAGTCATCGCTGTATTTACCTTGTTATGTATCATCTTCACCGCAACGACTTTCGACTCAATCTCATATATTCTGGCATCCGTTGTACAGAATAATGTCACAGAAGATCCGATGCGTTGGAACCGATTATTCTGGGCCTTTACCCTCTCCTTAATGCCATCAACATTGATGTTTATGGGCGGGTTAGCCACATTGCAAACCGCAGCGATTGTGGGGGGACTCCCCTTGCTAGTCATTGCAGTCATGTTGATGATTTCGGGCGTTAAAGCCGCAACTTTTGATTTGAGCCATCAAGATGATTATGTGGATCCGGTGATCCACATTTCTGAGCTACCTGACGTGGATCCTTGGAGCAAAGAGGGTCAAGCCCTAGCACGTTTCGAGCTACTACGTGATAGCGCAATTGAGGCTGCAGACCTTGAACGTGAAGCGTTAGACGCTATCTGGTTACTCAAGAAGCAGCTACGCAGAGAAGCACTTTCTCGAGGCGAATCTAGCTTAGATCTTGGTGATGCACCTGATGAAATCATCACTGAGCTATACCGACTGGGCGAAGAAGCAATGAAAGCGAAGGAGCGTAAATTAGAGGCTTCTGAGCAATCACAAGCCGCTCGTACAGCCTTTGATGACCTTATGCGTGACAAAGCTGACGATGAGCAGCTACTCGCTCAAGAGGAAGTTAAAGCTGCCATTCAGGCCAGACTCAATAACCCAATTTAATCGTTGATTAAGCTATAGCACTTAATAAAAAAAGCGGGTTTGCCAATGGCAAACCCGCTTTTTTATTATTTATCTTAGTTATAAATATATATTAGAAATAGTAAGACATCGCAATCGTAAAGCGACTGTTCCAGCTGTCATCGGCATCATCAGCCAATCCAAGACCATCATCACCTAGCCAAACCGCATTCTTGCCTAAGTAATGATCGAAATAGATATTAAACTTGCCATAGCTGACATACATACCAGTAGTATTCACATAAGACTTATCAAACTTTTCCAAGTCAGGTGAAACCACTGAGTAATCGTTGTAGAAGGTAATAGAGCCCCAAGTCGTTGGGATCTTCTTCGAAAGGTTAGCTGCAATAGTACTGGCTTTGGCGGCTGCACCGTAAGTGCCATTACCTAGCCCCATTATAACGATATCAGTATCAATCAGACCATCATCGTATTGATCGAAGTCTACTGCGGCATATTGCAGTTGTAACTGGTAGCCTTCATAAGTAGCGTCGAAAAATGCAGTGTAGTTTAAAGTATCACCATTTTCACCAGCTTTATTATCATAGAGTTGACCAATCTCAACCGACGCGCCCACTAATAGCGCGAAGTTATCTTGATCATAACGATAAGATTGGCGAGCGGCGATAGTATTAGAGCGTGTAGAATTGTAAGCCATAACATCACCGTCGGCATTTGTATATTCTACGTTCGAAACCGTACCAGCGAAATCACGACCGTCGCCATAAGCTGAACCCGTTAAATAAGCAATTTCAGTTTGGAAACCATCGGCGTAACGGTAGTCCATCGACGCACCTAGACCGTAATCATCTTCGATACCGTAGTAATAGTTTACAGAGTACCACCAGTTATGGGATGTCAGGTTGTTACTGCCCGAAGGCTTGCGGATTAAACCCGCATTAAAGGTAAGATCGTCACTCGCTTTATACCAGAAATAACCATGCTTTAAATAGTCATAGCCACTCTTCAAACGGTAATTGACGGACACCCCGTACTCATCATTTTCCCCGAAAGAGTCATCAAAAGTTAGCATCACTTGTGAAAAAGAGATGTCACCTTTACGATCTTCTAGCTCTTGAGAGAAATCGCTGTAATCATAAGTAAATTCGACTCCACCACCCAAACCAGCAACTGCTGCTGTCGATGTAGAAGCTAAGAGAAGAGCAAGTGACGCAGTTATTTTATTAATTTTCATTTTATGTTCTTAAGGTTAATACTTAAACCAGCACTTAAGCCTATGCCAATTCACTGCCGGCTTCATTTTCCAGCTTAGGTATTATTATTGTTTTTATGCCGTATTATGTTTACACTTAATACAGGCCGCATTGTTCAACAGCATATGTTAGGCATTGCTTATCTAGTGATTATTTTATCGTATTCTATGGTGCAAAATAAACATTCGAATCCATCATCCGAATCACTATTTATATCAACCAATAATAAAACATAAAAGTTATCAACTACCACTTGCAAAAGAACCACAACCCCGCTGGAATCCAGTTACAACGCAGCTACAATTTCAGCCCAACCAAGTTACAACTTTAGCTTTAATAGATAAACTTTCACTTTTAATCAAACAGAGATACATTTCATAGTTAATATTAAAAGATAATAAAAACATTAATAGTCCACATATTTACTGCTTGATTAATTACGTTACCACTTATCGTTATTTATACTCAACCACTGTCATTTCAACTTTAGACTTTGCTCACTAATAATAGTGACATATCGTTATCAGCATAAAATAACCCTGGTATAAACTGAATTTACATCACTGCAAGCAGATACAAACCCATCAGAGTTTAAAATTTAAACTCTCAGGTATAGTGACGCCGTGCCCAGCTAAGCCATTAAGTGACAAATAGCCATTATTTTTTGTATATCCTCCCCATTCATCCACAAGAATTAGGGGAGTAGCCAAGTCAATACAGGTCATCAACAATTTCTCTGGAACTGACTTGGCTAAGTGCATCACGGCGGCGGCGGCAACAGGCGAGCACCAGACTCCATCCATTCTTAAGGGAACTGAATGAGCGACCAAGATATCTCGTGCAGCTTGAGCGATGGCTAAAGAGCCGAGATGAGAAGGTTTTACCACCGCTGCCGACACTACACCATCACTGCAAGCTCGAGTGATCGCAGCTAGGGATTTTAAGCATTGATCAAAGCAGGTCTTCTTACCCGATTGCTCCGCAAAGTCCCTGTTCTCCTCATAGGTGTAACACGGCTCCTCCCAAATAAAGCGATCGTCATCATAGTGAGAGGCAAACACCTTAGCGGTATCGAGATCCAGCGCGCCATTAAAATCGAGCAACAATGATTGTTCCTTACTGAGATAAGGCAATATGGCGTCGATACGCGCGAGGTTAAGATCGACGCTTTTACCGTCCAGCTTAATCTGTACCACGCGCCGCCCTTCAGCCCTAACGCTCATATCGCTGGCCATTTTTTCTGGGGCCTCACATGAAAGTGATAAATAGTCAGCCAATGGCGCATCTGAACTGCCGCCAAAAACCGAGTACATTGGGACATTCGCAGACTTACACAGCAGATCGTAATAGGCCGTTTCCAGTGCAAATGAAAGCGCATTATAGCGGCAGTCTCTGGCGCGGAGTTTAGCTGCAAGATGTAAGACTTCATGGAAGCTAAGATCCTTCAACTCCTGAAGTAGCGCATCTTCCATGTTGAATATTGTCGCTAAGTCATAGCCAGGATCAGTGATCAGCTCACCATGTCCGGTCAATCCATCTTTTCTGCTTATCTTCAGAATTCGAGAATAGATGACTTTTTGTGTGACATAAGACATCACATAACCATCACCCTCAAGTTCAGGTCTGAATTGTGCTACTGATAATGTTATATCGCCCACGGTATTCTCCATTAAATTTATGATTCAACTATTACTTTTAACTTAGGACTAGCACTTACTTGTTGACGTTGACTCAAATATCCTTGAGTCATCCCTGAAAGGATGATGAATATGCAGCCAGAAATTTGCAGCGCATTCAAAGACTCAGAAAATAGTACCCAACCTAAGCCAACCACAACGATGGCTTCGACATACGCCAAAGTGCCATAGGTCACTGAAGGTAGATTTCGCAATGCTTGCACGGCACACATGGTGGCAAAAAAACCTGAGATCAGTCCAATGGCGATTAGCCAGAATGTCTGATCTAAACTGGGTATCTGTGGTGTACTCAATACAAAAGGCAGAATGCATAAGGCGCCGACAGACAGTTGCACCAAAGTACTTTGATAGGGTGAATCTGAAGAGGGCTTGCGGTTCAGCAGCATAAAGGCGCTATAGGCAACGAGTGAAAGTAAGGAGTAGAAAATGCCGTATATTTCATCCTCCCTATCACTAAAATCTAAGGTAAACTCCATCATCATGCAAAAACCAAACAAAGCAGTGGCAATGACTACAATATTTTCTATACGGAGTTTTTCATTAAAAAAGAAGTGGGCGTATACAGCACAAACAAGTGGTGCCAAATAAATAATCATGATGACATTTGCCATGTCGGTATAATTCATGGCTTGTATATAGAAAAACATAAACCCGGCCAGAGTTAAACCATTCACAACTGTCCTTGCTTTAGGTTTGTGAATAATCTTCTCTCCTTTACGCATAGTCATCATATAAATAAGCATAAAGAATGCACCTAAGAATAGGCGATAAAATGTAATGTGTTCGGCAGGCATTTGCGCGTAACGAGCAAATGCAGCCACGCTGCCAAAACTTGCAGCGGCTATTACAGCTAGAAATATAAATTTATAATTTGAATGTTGCACAATAGATACTCTAGTCACCACCTCGAAAGAATTCACACTCGCTCTTAACCGAGGCGGTTCCACTTTTATTAAATGAAAGCGATAACTTCTATTTCAACTAGTGCATCTTTAGGGAGTCTAGCAACCTCAACACAAGAGCGTGCTGGTGAATGCTCAACACCAAAAACTTCACTGTAAACTTCATTAAATGAAGCGAAATCTTCCATGTCTGATAAGAAACACGTGGTTTTAATCACATTACATAATGAAGAACCACCTTGCTCGAGTATAAATTTAACATTCACTAAGCACTGTCTAGTTTGCTCCTTAATTCCACCAGGAATAAATGCCATTGTGCTAGATTCTAAAGGTAATTGTCCTGAAGTGTAGATAAGGTTATTGATAGAAATCGCCTGGGAGTATGGACCGATAGCTGCGGGTGCTAATTCAGTGTGTATTATTTTTTTCATTATTTTTCCAAATTGCAATTAGTTAATTAAATGTGATCCGTTGAGCGGAATTCACGAAGATACTTATAAACAGCATGACGAGTAATACCTAAACTTTCAGATGCTATGTTGACGGCACCTTTCAATTCAAATATTCCGTTATTCATTAATTGCCAAACTATGGCTCTATTTTTTCCCTTTATACCAATGGAGGGATCATTTTCTACATCCGTAATGGCCATATTTAGTGTTCTATATATGGTATCTTCGCTATTGGTACTGAACACTTCATTGGATAAACTGGCATTAGGTATAAGTGTTTTTATGATGTCAGGAAATGGCAAAGAGAGATTTATATTCACACAAAACAATCCAATTGCATTTCCTTCCGAATTTGTAATTACACTCGTGGTTGACTTTAAATGCCCCCCCTCATTATTTTCGGTGAAATAACTCTTAGGGGCCATTTCGCCTGTAGCTTCAATAACTCGAAGCATTTTTAAACCTAGGTTAGTTATTGGAGAACCTATTTCTCTCTGTGTGTTATGCCCATTTACAATTTTTACTACCGATTCATCAATATTGTGCAGAGAGTGAATCACAACCTCACAATGTGGGCCAATAAGATCGGCGACAGACTCGGCTAACGGAAAATAACATTGGAGACTTCTATGGTCTTCCTCTGTAAACCCTAGGTTTCTACGTAAAAAAACTTCCTTCATATTTAACTGCACCACCTAATTAAGATAAACATAATCAACAACAGTGCTAAATAAATGTTAATAAGCACAAGTTAATAAACATTTAAACAATTAACTTTTAAATTAATTAATTAACGCAAGCGATGGATGCTTACCCATCAATAAATGTAACTATATATACGAGACTCTCAAAAGACAAGTTTGACTTTGAGCGATAAGTCACAAAAAGTTGATTAAACATAATGAATAATAGCCGCCATCGCGAATCAGATTGCCACAAAGTAAACAAAATGTAACTTTGATCGCGTAAACAAAAGTTAACTTCCAATGAACAATAATTACATATGGAAGTATTCAAAACCCACAAACTTTAAATGTTTGGAGTGATGCTTAATGACAGCTAAATATATTAACGAAACGACACCTCAATTGAATACAAAAAAGAAACAATCCTCAATTGATTATGTTGTGACTATTCCAGTAATTGGGATTTTAATTGCGTTATGTTTATTTTTGTTACTTGATGTTGAAAGAAGTGAAAAGGTAATTAAATCTGTTCTTATCTGGATTGAATTTGAACTTGGTTGGCTTTATATCATTACGATGATTGGCACATCGATATTGGCAATCTGGTTAGCTTTTGGTCGATTTGCACATGTCAAACTCTGTGCGCCAGGAGAGCAAGCTCAGTTTTCTGTAGCAAGCTGGTTCTGTATGATCTTTATGACAACCATGGCCGCGAGCATCATGGTTTGGGGCTTTGTTGAACCTTCCTACTATTATACCTCTCCCCCTCATGGGCTAGAGCCATTCTCTGATGAAGCATATGTATGGTCGCTAACACAAACCATGTTTCACTGGAGCCCTGTAGCCTACTCAATTTATGTCCCATTTTCTGTCACACTCGCCTACTTTATCCATGTAAGAAAGAAAGATGTATTCAGAGTGAGTCAAGCTTGTAGCGTCGCGATTGGTGAAAAAAATGCCAATGGTTGGGTCGGTAAAGTTATCGATATTCTCATCCTTTTCGGTGTAATAGGCGGCATGTCAACGTCCTTTGGACTGGCAGTCCCTGTTGTGCTTGAAGGTGTAGGCCGTGTAACGGGTATAGATGCTGACTCTACCGGCTTACTGATCGGACTTATGGCTGCTTGGTTACTGGTTTTCGGTATCAGTCTTTATCGCGGACTCGATGGTGGTATGAAGCTTATCAGCTCTTTCACCGCAGTTGTCGGCGTTACTTTTGTCGGTTTGCTGTTTCTCTTAGGTGATTCAGTTTTCGCATTGAAGATGGGGATCAACAGCTTAGGTCAGATGCTTCAAAACCTCATCTCCATGACTACCTTTATGGATCCTATCTCTAAAACAGGCTTTGTGGAGTCTTGGACCGTATTTTACTGGGCATGGTACACAGGCTTCGCCGCGGCTGTAGGTCTGTTCATCGCCAAGATTTCTCGTGGTCGTACAATTCGTGAAGTTGTTTTTGGCTCAACGGTCGCCATCTCAGCTGGCGTCTACATTATTCAGATAACATTCGGCTCATACACCATAGATCAACAGATCTCAGGCGTGCTCGATGTCGCAGCTTCAATTACCTCTATCGGCACCAGTGCAACGGTTCTTGAAATTGTTGAAACACTACCATTTGGCGGTTTCATGGTGGCAATGCATGCGATTCTGTTATTTGCATTCGTGGTGACCTCTCTGGATGCGACTGCGTTTACCTGCGCAAACCTTTCATCAATTCGCCTTAAAAGCGATGACGAGCCAGCGGTAAATAGCAAGTTAACCTGGGCGGTGATCTTAATGTTGCTCACAGGTACATTAACAATAATTGGTGGACTCTCTGCGGTACAAGTGTCATCACTTATCGTCTCTGTTCCCTTAGTATTCATTGCCGGAATATTGGTGGTATCCCTTATAAAAATGCTCAACGAAGACTTCCCTGTGACTGATGATAAGTTCATCTACGTTGACTACAAAACTAAATCTGAGGAAAAATAACATGGCTAATACAATCGAATTCTCACTATATGATGCTTTTACTAGCCTACCTTTCGGTGGTGGACAAGCTGGTGTTGTCGTTAGCAAAGGCGAGCTTAATGCCGAATTAAGACAGAATATTGCCTTCGAAGTGGGTAAAGCCGCGACTGCCTTTATCAGTGATTATGATGCGAATTCAATCACGGTTCGTTTCCATTCCCCGACAACTGAATACCCTATGTGTGGCCATGGCACTTTATGTGTTGTGACTGAGATGCTGACTCGTGACATTTACAACTGGGCAGAGAAGAGTGAACTCGGTCTAGATCTTAAACTGCCGCAGACCACATCACGCATTGAAGTGGTACGCAACGAGGAAGGCGATGCTGTCATAATGTTAGATATCGTGCCTCACCAGTTCCCAGAAAGTAGCTTTGATGCTGAAGAGATCACTAAGTTACTGTCTGTCAATGTCGAGGATATCAATACTGATATGCCGATCGAGCTTGCCTGTGGCGACTTTAATCACCTGGTGGTTCCTTTTAAAACCCTTGAAGCGGTAGCGAGAATTCAACCAAATTACACTGAACTAAATAAGTACTGCATCGACAACAATGTTCAAACGGTTATCTGCTATTGCGACGAGACTCAAGATCCGCGCAATGTTGCTCACTTACGTGACTTCTGCCCAGCCGTTGGCGTCGATGAGTCTGCTGCAGGTGGTACCACCAACGCTGGTCTTGCCGCCTATCTGTTTAGAAATGGTCTGAATAAAGTGACCCCAAGCGGAATAATTAAACTTCGCACCGAACAGGGCATCGAAATGAAGCGTCCGAGTACCATTGAGACTGTCATTAACAGTCAAGACGGTGAACTAGTGCGCTTACAAGTGGGTGGCGTTGCCATTAAAACCGTTAGTGGCCACCTGCCATTTATTACCGAATCAGACCTAGGAAAGTAATTATGTCTACTCCATTTTCATTAGAAAATAGCCAGAAATTTTATCAAGATATGCTGGTTTGGGATGGGCACGCCGGTATTTTCCCAAGCCCGAATGTGGATCTCAATAAGTTAATTGAGTGGCATGAGTCTGGTGCGAATTACATCAGCATCAATGTGGGCTTTGATGTGATGAACTTTGAGCAAACAATGGCAACGCTTGCAGCGTACCGCCGCTGGTTTGCCACTACACCCCACAAAGATATTATTCTAGCTTCAACCGTTGCCGATGTTATCCAAGCCAAGAAAGATAACAAGCTGGCGGTAACGTTCGATATTGAGGGGGTCAATGCCCTCAATGGTAATGCCGACATGGTGCGGGTGTATCACGCCCTGGGTGTTCGTCAGATGCTGCTATCTTACAACCTTAATAACAAGGCTGCTGGCGGTTGTCATGGTGAAGATATGGGGCTAACCGAATTTGGTCAGCAGGTCATAGGTGAAATGAATGACGTGGGCATGATTGTTGACTGCTCTCATACTGCCTATAAGACCACCATGGATATGATGGCGTTATCTTCTAAGCCTGTGGTTTTCTCCCACTCAAATCCCAAGAATATCTGTGACCATCAACGCAATATCTTAGATGAGCAGATCAAGGCCTGTGCTAATACTGGCGGCCTTGTCGGTGTCGTGGGAATGGGAATTTTCCTCGGTAACAATGAGTCAACCACAGAGAATTACTTAAAACATATCTGCTACTTGACTGACTTGGTCGGGGCTGAACATGTTGGATTGGGCTTAGATTACTCACCAAAAATGGATCTGGATGTGGGTGAGATCTTAAGATCTAGACCCGATTTCTGGCCACCAGGTAATGCTTATGATACCAAAGACATTGGTCATTACTCACCGGCTCAGTTCCATGAACTACTTGAAGCTATGATGAAAAAAGGCTTCAGCCAACATGAAATTGAGGGCATTTTTGGCGGCAACTTTATGCGCGTAGCCAAAGCGGTTTGGGCAGCATAAGTTAGACCGTAACAGCTTTAAGTCTTTGTCTTAGCAGATAAAAAGATTATAGATGCCTTTGATATCATTAAAGGCATCTATTTATTTGATTGAAGTTACCTCATACAGCTCACAACTTGCTACAATCCAGCTTTTCCTGCCCAGAATCTATGCTGTAAACATAGGTTTGTTGATAATCAACGCCATTGTATTGCTGAGCAAAATGCACTGCTTGATAGCTGCATAAACCATCCTGTCTCTGCATCACAATCACACCGGCAATGTAACGCCCAGTCTGGATCCCAGTCAGCTTATTTCGCAGTATTATCCAATCATTATCCCGGATATATGCATCGAGAATAGACTCATTCCACGACTCTTTATTGGCACGCTGTTTTGCTGCATTTAGTGCTTGCTGCTGCAGTTTGTCATCCTTCAAGCCTCGATTGGGAAGTCGATTGCTCGCCGTACGCTCAGCATCTTGTTGACGATAACGCGCATCCACGGCATTTTTAGCCAACAGCGCATAATTAGCTAAGGTGTTATCAATATCCTGCTGCATCTTCTTATCCGCAGTAAGCGTACGAACATAGATTGGATCTTGGGCAAACAGATTATAATGGCTGTTTTTATCCCAAAGCGCTTTGCCTAATTTGGCCTTCGCGTAGAAGAATACTCCCTTTGACTCCTCAATCATAAACCGTCCCATATTGCCCATCTCATAAACAGGCTTACCTATTGCCTGACTGAGTTCTGCAACATAGACAAAACGATCTTGAGTACAAGATCTACACTTATCTCCCTCAAGGGACACTGATTTTTCAGGATCAAGCGTCAGCTCGAACTGATCATAACTCTTTCCATTTATCTGATACCTAGCCGCACTGTAATAGTGACCACTACCACCTTCTATCACAACTTTCTCGACTCCTTCCCCAGTAATTAGCCGCTTTGACTCAGTAATTACAAACACTTTTGCAGTACTAAGATCTATCCCTGGTGTTCCTCGCTTTCGATACACGTTTATGTAAGCGATATTCTTCCAAATTGCTTTACCTAACAAACCATCGGCCATCACAGATACAAAAGTATTGTCGTCATAATGAATCAGATAAATCCCCATGCTATTAAAGAAGACGGCACGTTGAAGCTCAGTAGATTCCTGTTTCATAAAAGAGTAGATCGCCGGAGGACAACGCTGACAACCCGCTGTCGCAATGACGGTTTTCCCCTGATGCTCCCCAAGTTGTATCAGCAACTCTTGGGTCTGCCCAGCACCGCTACGTTCAGCTTGAGCCAGATCATAAACCCCATTAACCAGCTCCGGTGATAAACTGCCTGCACACACATTAAGATGGTAGACAAGCATCCAGATTGAGATCACCGTAGCAACTATTACTCTCATATATTTTTCCTTGATACCCTAGTGAGATTTAATCTCTGCATTCGATATCACGCACCAAATGCAGGCTAATAACTCAACATAGACCTTACAGGTCAAGTTCACAAATATCAGGAAAAGATGAATCTCATCAATTAAGGGGAATGTTCTAGAATATGACTATTTTCAACTACGCCTTTTCCTAGAGCACCTATAATGATTAAGTGCTGTATTTTTAAGGCGGTACCTAAGAAAAATGAGCGATGTAGGATACAATGCAAAGGAATCTGTTTTTATTATTTTCTTCACCTGATAATGAATTTGAAACTCGTCTCTATACGACAAGAATCGCTCGTTATTTTAGCCAAAGCATTAAAAACTCGCCCCTACTACTCATTGCCTCACTTATACTATGTGGCTATCAATTTTATTTAAAATCGACTTTGATTTCATTGATTATTTGGCAAGGCGCACTTTCAGTTATCGTCCTTACTATCTATGTAGTTGACAGAAAAGGCAACGCCCAAGTGGCGTTAAACATGGATTATTTCACGCTCAAAAAACAGCTAATCCAACGCTTTTTTCTTGGCTTATTCATTGCCGTATTATTTGGTATTAGTCCCTTCATTTTATTGGCCGATGTGCCACTTGATCATGTACAGCTTTATTATATTTTTTTGGTGTGTTTCTTTGCCATTATTCTTGTGAGCAATATTAGTTTTCCGGAATATTACATTGCCTACGGCATCATTATTCTCCCCATGATTTTTCTTCATGCACTAACCCGATTCGACGATCACAGTAAAGGAGTCATCGCTTTTTCATCTTTCTTTTTACTAATAGGGCTCATGCTAATGATCCGTAAATCAATAGAGATGTCCGAAGGTGCGTTAAATGAGGTAACTTATAGTATTACTTTAAAAGATCAAATGCTTGAAATGATAAAGATGCAAAAATTAATAGAGCATCAAGCACATCATGATGAACTAACGGGATTGGCAAACCGTCGTAAATTTGAAGAAGAAGCAGCAGAAATAGAACATAGGGCAAGGGATTTCGGTAATATTTTTGGACTTATTTATGTTGATTTGGACAAGTTCAAACCGATAAACGACACCTATGGTCATCAATATGGAGATTGGGTACTACAGGAGATTGCTAAGCGAATAACTAGCTGTACTCGTGAAACAGATCTTGTCTGTCGTATGGGGGGAGATGAGTTTTGTGTATTGATAAAAAACATAACCAACAAAGAGGAATTGGAAAATCTATCTACCTTATTAAGAGAACGGATAACAATGCCATTTGCTATCAATGGGATAGATTTTAATTTAGGTGCCAGTATGGGCTCAGCTATTTATCCAGCCGACGGTGAAAACGTAGACTCCCTTGTTTCGACTGCCGATCACAAAATGTATAAAGAGAAAAAAACGGCACAAGGTTAGCGACCTTCAATTAACGTTTATTACCTAAATAACATGCAAATGTTTTAATTACCTCTGTTGTCATCCCATTCGCAGCACGCTCTACTCCCCAGCGATACATCTGTTAAAATCCATTCTTATTAATACGAATTTATCTATAAATGACCAAGAAAATTGCTGGAGACAGATGTGTTAACAACACCAAGCAAAGATGATTGGATCCGTGGTGGCTTGTACGCCATAGCGATGGGCACACCGCTACTTTTAGCTCCGTGGCTACCCAGCACAATATCGGTATTTGTCACGCTTGGAGCCATGTTTACCCTAAGACTCGATCCCCGCAGTCATTCCAAGCATCAGGTAATGGCGATGATGGGGGGAATGCTATTGGTAATATCCGCTGGCATGTTTGGTAAGTTACTTGTCGGTCACCGAGATTTGACCATTATGGCACTTGTTCTTATCAGCTTTCTTGCAGGTCAACCCCAACCGGAACAAAAATACTTTGCTTTACTGGGTAAATTTGTGGCTGCCGCCTTTGTACTCGAAGAAGTGGGCGGTCCAGCAACACTGACAACAGCAATGGCTTATCTTAGCGGAGCGGCATTCGCGCTGCTTCTGACCTTAATTCAAGGGCGCTTTTTTCCTACGCAGGCAACAGGCTGGTCGCTTTCCACTGAATGGCACGATCTGCGAACGGGTCACATCAATGGCCCATTGTACGGTTTGGCTCTACCATTGACGGTCTTAGCTTCAATTTTAACTGCCCACTGGCTCAATGCGCAGCATGAGTCCTGGGTTGGTCTAACGGTTCTTTTCGTTATGAATGTTGATGCAGCAAACGCTTGGAAAAAAATAGGCATGCGCATTATTGGCACTTTAATGGGAGTCATCTGTGCTTATCTGGTCGTTATATTTTTCCCCAACTGGACTTTCCCTTTTATTATTATGTTAACAGCGCTTTTTATGCCAACATTATTACGACAAAATTACATACTTCATAATTGGTTAACGACTATATTCGCCTTGCTTGTCGTCGATCTAGCTATGCAGCAAAATGGGGGCGATGAATCTCTGATCCAATGGCGTTTTATTGATACTCTGATCGGTTGTGCTTGGGTTGCAGTGAGCTTGATCTTGCTACGTCTTGGAAGAAGATGGTGGCCTAATAAACCTTAAGCTCGCTAGGGCGATAATGCCTTAATATTTTTTACGTGAAACAATTCAATCAGTGTTGATTTTATGTTAAAACGTGCATACTTTGATAATAGATAATAACGCCAACTCACTTTAGAGAAAATGACATGAGACACACAAAATTTTCTGACCATTTAGCAAATAAAACAATCCCTTACAACACCGTCACTTTACCTTACGAACAGCCTAAACTGAATGTGAACTATTGGATTGTGGATAATTTTTTTTCACATCAAGAAGCTGTGACAATTGCTAATCGTTGTTTTAATAAAGACACAAAAAAATGGAAATTAGGGAGTCCTTATACCAAAGAGTTATGGCCAGGTATGCGCGCAGGTAAAGCACTAAAAAAAGATGAATTACTCAAAGTGGAGAACTGGGTCAAAGGAGAAATAGGTAAAGATAAAATATGGGTAGAAGAAGACGAGCAAGTTGTTGTCGATTCAAATACGGTTATTTTAGTGGGGGCTGATGAAGGTAAAGCAAGACCTCATGTAGATAACCGAAAGTTATGCCGTTATGGTGCAGTGTTATATTTAAGCCTAAATCCAGCTGCAGATTCTGGCACTTCATTCTATCGACTAAAATATGCCAATGGTGCCGCAGGTGGGAACTTGGTAGAAGATCCTTATTATAATTTGGTTGATGCATTAAAAACCAATAGTTTACCTGCTGATGCATGGTATGAAGATTATTGTATCGAAAACAAATTTAACCGATTAATTTTGTTTAAGAGTAATATTGTACACAGTGCTAGTGGCTATTTTGGTAAAAAAAAGCGGGATAAACGTTTGGCAGTGACATTTTTCTGGATGACCGAAAAATAATGGCTAATTTTTAATTTAAGCATAGAGTGTTGTATACCAGCATAAGAACAAACATATCAGAACCAGCCTTGCACCATCAAAAGTGGGTAGATCTAGCCACCAGTAAATAGCACACACCCCTTTAAAATACTTATAAATAAGATTTAAAAACCACAAGATGTAAAATTAAAAACATTTTATGTTACAATCTGGCAACCTGAATCCTTTCGTAAAAGATGATGCCGATGACCAGAACTGCCTATATTACAATTTTAATTTGGTTTACCTTAGTCATTAGTAAAACAAGTTACGCTACTTTTTCAATCGTGGCAGTAGATCCAGAAACGAGAGAGGTGGGCACTGCAATAGCCACCTGCATTCATAACTTTGACCTATCCCGTGTGGCTAAACTTGTACCAAATAAAGGGGCTGTAAATACTCAAAGTTATGTTAATTACACCAATACCAGCAATGCAATCTCTCAAATACAAGACACTCTCTCAGCAATAGAACTTATCAATTGGCTTAAAGAAAATGACGCCCAAAACCGTCCTGAAATACGTCAAAATTTAGCCACGACTATTGACGCTCAAGGACAAGTTGATAGTGCTGCTTACACTGGACAGAGTTCGACAGACTACAAAAATCATATCCTTGGCAGGACCTACGCTATCGCAGGAAACATTTTATCTGGACCGTCTATTTTAAGCGCTATGGAACACGCTTTTATCAGTGAGGAAGCAGACTTAAGCCATAAACTTATGGCGGCAATGCAAGCCGCTAAGCAGCATGGTGCCGATAGTCGTTGTAAACAAACCTCTTCAGCGTCAGCTTATCTAGGTGTAGCCAAACCAAATGATAATATTGCCATGCCATTTATGCATCTGGTTGCTCGACCACTTGACCGTAATCTTGACCCTATAGATGAATTACAATCACTCTTTCTATCTTTTAAAGAACAGCAACTTCTGCTAAATCAGCACCATGATTCCGATAACGATGGGATCCCTGATCGCCTTGAATCCCCTCGCCTTGCTGATCATCCCATAAATACAGGTGTATTTAGCTATGCCACTGGCAACAACCTATTCACATCAAATGGCAAACTTCACCGAACAGACGTCAGTACACGAAACGTTTCAGAGTTAGTGCTGACCTTAGTGATGGGTCAAGATATGTACAAACTCACTCCAGGGAAGCATATCGGATTTTCATTTATAGATGAAACTGGCACTCAGATCACTGTAAAAGATTCGGTTATTGGCCAAACAGCCTTTGCACAACCAGGGGCTAATAATACAGGAGTGTTGACCGCCGTTGGCAATGATCAACATGGTCGTCAAGTTGCCCTGCTTTTGTATCTGGACGGTAACCTCAGTACCGGGGCTTTTTATGCGTTAGACTCCTATGTTCCCACCACCGCTAATAACCGAGATGTAGAGTTACCCGGGATCCCATACAACCCAGATGAATACACTGATAGTGACGGTGACGGGCAAGCTGATTATCTCGACTTAGACAGTGATAATGATGGTATAACTGACGCAGTAGAATACCCCGGTCTTGTGAATTATCCCGTTAATGTCGGTGTATTTAGTTATGCCACAGACAGTAATCTATTCACCTCAAAAGGCAAACTTCATCGAACTGATGTGAGTACTCAGGATGTATCGGGCTTAGTGCTTACTTTAGCCGCTGGACTTGATATGTATAAACTGACCTCAGGTGAACATATTGGCTTTTCATTCATCGATGAAACTGGCACCCAAATCATCGTCAAAGATTCGGTCATTGGCCAAACGGCCTTTGCACAACCTGGAGCCAATGAAACCGGAGTACTAACAGCGGTAGGGCATGATCAAAATGGCCGTCAAATTGCCCTATTGTTATACCTAGATGGTAACCTCAATACAGGGGCTTTTTATGCGCTAGATTCCTATGTTTCCACTAATGCTAATAACCGAGACATAGAGTTACCCGGAACCCCATATGACCCAGATGAGTACGCTGATAGTGATGGTGATGGGCAAGCCAACTACCTCGATTTAGACAGCGATAATGATGGTATTACTGATGATTTAGAATACCCTGAACAAGTGAACTATCCCGTTAATGTAGGGGTATTTAGTTATGCTACAGGCAATAACTTATTCACATCCAATGGCAAGCTTCATCGAACTGATGTGAGTACTCAGGATGTGTCAAACTTAGTGCTCACTTTAGCCCCTGGACTTGATATGTATAAACTCACTTCCGGTAAACATATTGGCTTTTCATTCATTGATGAAACAGGCACTCAAATCACCGTAACAGATTCGGTCATTGGTCAAACAGCGTTTGCACAGCCAGGGCCTAATGACACTGGTGTCCTAACCGCCGTTGGCAGTGATCAAAACGGCCGTCAACTCGCGTTGCTTTTATACCTAGATGGTCATCTCAGTACTGGCGCATTTTATGCTCTAGACTCCTATGTCCCCACATCAGCAAATAATCGGGATGTGGAACTGCCAGGTACACCATACGCGCTTCAATTATATTAAAGCAGAGGATGACTCTGGATAAGTTGAACATGAGTTGAAACACTACAAATCTATTGGCTACAAATCCCTTCCACCACGATCGCTGCGATCTGAGATAAGCACTCCATGTGCAAAAAAGGGAATGAACCTAAGTCCACTCCCTTTCAAATTTAACTTTAATAAACAGTAATCTAAAGCCTAGTTCCTATGAATTAGAACCTTAGACTAAAAACTACCTCATTTCCCACGCTCTGTAAGTACGGCCTTTAAGCTTACCGTTGGTGATCTTATGCAGAGCACGCTTAGCGACTTTACGATCAACCGCTACGTATGAACGGAATTCGGTGATCTTAATCTTACCCACTTCAGAACCTTGAATGCCATCTTCACCAGTTAACGCACCTAAGATATCACCAGGACGAACCTTATTCTTCTTACCGCCATCAATCTGCAAAGTCACCATTTTAGGCAGAGTTGGCAAGGTGTCTAACAAATTCTCTGGTGGTAACGCTTCGCTCGTGATTTCGCGATCAAGATACTCTTCTAATAGCTTAACCTTGTAATCATCTTCGCTGTTAAAGAAAGTATAAGCGGTGCCTTTACTGCCCGCACGGCCAGTACGACCTATACGGTGAATATGCACTTCAGTGTCATAGGCAAACTCATAGTTAACCACCATGTCCAAGGCTTCGATATCCAGACCACGTGCAGCAACATCGGTAGCCACCATGACTGAAGCACTCTTGTTAGCAAACTGCATCAAGGTGATGTCTCTGTCTCTCTGCTCAAGATCGCCGTGCAAAGCCACAACACTGAAACCATCATTGGCTAAAGTCGCAGCAACATCTTTGGTTTCGCGCTTAGTATTACAGAAAACTACGGCACTCTCTGGTCTATGCTGCAGTAATAATAGACGCAGTGCTTTTTGGCGATCTTTATTGCTTTCTAGCTGATAGAAATGCTGATCGATGGTGTTATCGTCATGGGTGGAGGTCACCTTAACGACAACAGGTTTAAACATGATCTCTTCAGCGATCTTCTGGATCTGCTTAGGGAAAGTTGCACTAAACAGTAATGTCTGACGCTCACGAGGCATCTCAGCCATGATGTAGTCTAGATCCGGCAAGAAGCCCATTTCTAACATACGATCCGCTTCGTCAAGCACTAGCGTATTAACATGCTCAAGGTTTAAACGCTCACGCTGAAGGTGATCGATAATACGCCCAGGTGTTCCCACGATAATGTGCGCGCCATGCTCAAGTGAACCAATTTGCGGTCCCATAGGCACGCCACCACATAGGGTTAATACCTTGATGTTGTGGATACCACGGGCAAGAGTCCGGATCTCTTTCGCCACTTGATCGGCAAGTTCACGAGTCGGACACAGTACCAAAGATTGAATACGAAAACGCTTTACGTCTAGCTTGTTCAATAGACCCAAACCAAAGGCCGCAGTCTTACCTGAACCTGTTTTACCTTGGCCAATAACATCTTCACCATTTAATATCGCTGGTAGACTCTGAGCCTGAATTGGCGTCATCGAGTCGTAGCCCATAGTTTTTAGGTTATCTACTAGTTCAGGTTTTAGCGTTAATGTCGAAAATGACATATTACTGTCTGCATTTGGGGTAACTTGGCTCAAGGTCTATTCCTATTTTTATCACGACGAGACACTCATCATGAAAGCGACAATCAAATCTATGATTTATATATACCGCTGATATCAATCGAATTTATCGAGCCTGGTCTTATCGTGTGAAATAGACAATATTGCGGCTAGATAATAATGGGCGTGATTATAGCAAGTATTGAAATGAGTTGCTTGCATCCTTAGTGCTTACTGGAATAAACAACAAAAGAAGAAACTAAAGTGGGAGATGTTTTAAAATGCACCTAGCGGCGAATATTCACAGCTAGGTTTGTTCTTAATTGAAATAGATGCGTCCTATTCAGCCAGCTGGCCTCTCAAGGTTAACGCTATTCTATCTACCCACCAATCAACGGCATCACGTGCGTCGTCGGTAGAATCGATCATGGTACTGAGATCTTTACTGCCCGCTTTTCTATCGATAACAGCAACGATCGGATCCCCTGAACTGGCGTCACTGATCATCATCTCTATGGTAGCACTACCGACATTGGTGTGCTCGCCAGTGACAACCTTGGCAATCGTGGAAATACCGAGTCCAATCGGAAGTAGGCTACTGGTGACCGCTAGAATAGGATTAGGTGTTTCAATATTCGTTAGAGCAACGCTTATTCTTAAGGTCTTCTCTTTTGGCATATCCACCAGCTTAAAATGAGTTGAGGCCTTCTCTCTTATTTTCTCAATCAGATACTCTGAGACTTCGACGATCTGCTGCTCAGATAAATTGTCATAACGAGTCTTATCATCCAATACTAACCAAACCTGATCGATCATAACGCTATCATACTGCTTAAGTATCTCGTTCAAGTCTTGAATGCTCTTTATGCCTGGCTTAGCCCAAATTAGATCGCTCCCCCCATCAGGACCTGGTCTGAAGTCATCAAAAGTGCTAAACATCTGTGACTGACGGTAATCCTGAATAACACCACAACCAGAAAGCATCAATAACATGACACTCACTAAAATTCGATAAAGTTTCATAAAAGATCGTACCTTTGATTAAATATAATTATACAGGAGTGTAGTAATGGTGTTAGCTGCGTGAAGTTTACTCAAAAAAAAGAGCTAGGGATAGTTATATATTCAAAATACATAATGAAGATAAATAAAAAAGCCCCGACTAAACGGGGCTAAAATAATACAGTGATGAAGCGTTAGCTTAAGCTATAACGGCCTCTACATCATTAGGCTTATCGGCGTCTAATCGCTTGATCACCACACCATAGATAATCAAAGAGATCGCTGACACTGTCGCGATTGCCGCAAACACATACCAAATGTAGTGGGCATTGGCCGACGCACTGACCCAAGCTTCATGGGACTCGAAGGTACGTGGATCAGGGCAGTAAGCTTGCAACAGGTAACCAGACAAACCGAAACCGAGCAGCGAGCTGATAAAAGAGTGCAGGTGTGAGAAACCAAGGTATAGCCCCTCTTCCCCTTTTGGCGCCTGCAAAGAGAAATACTCTAAAAAGCGTGGCGAGATAAATGACTCTGCCAATCCCTGAAACATGATTCCCAGTATCATCATGGCTGCAATGGGATGCATCTGCATAAAACCAAGGTCAATATTGCCCTCCAACATATTCCCAGAAGCCATTAAGAGGGCCGAGAATGGCATGATAAACATGCCTATAGTCATGGAGAACAGTGCACTTTTCCTACTCATCAATGAGGTCACAAAGCCCACGGTAAGGAAAACCACTAACGGATTTACGTTAGCGTACCAAGATGGCGATGCCCCTTCACCCGCCATACGCAGAACATACTTAGGCATGGTGGCGTACAACTGATGTTGCACCATCCAAAAGCCAGTAATGATTAAGATAAGTGCGATCAGGCGGCCATTAGTCAACACTTTTCCTAAGGCACGAACGACCTCAGCCATAGACTTGCCTTCAGTATTGGACTCGGCATTTTTAAAGAAAAAGAAGATACTAATAAACGCCACTAAGGTCATACCCGCAGCAAAATAATTTAAATTAATTAACCCCAGATCCCCCATCGACTCACGTAACGGCTTAACCACCGTTTTACCAGAGAAAGCGCCGATATTAACCATCATATAGAAGATGGAGAAACCTTTTGCCCGATTAGCCGTCGTAGTGGATTTGGCAACCGTTGCCGTGATCACCGCCTTAATAAACGAGCCACCAATCATGATTACAATAAGAATGGGAATAATCGCCCAGCGAATATCGGCGCTTTGTAAGCCATGATAGGTCACATCTCTACCATATTCGACTAGCCCTTTTCCCTCAAGTAGTGCGGGAAATATTGCCAAGCCAGAATAACCAATAGTCAACAAAGCAAATGCTAATAAGAGTGCGCTTCTAAAACCTATTTTATCTGCCAGAGCGCCACTAAAGGTGGGTAATAAATATAAACCTGCTGAAAATGAGCCCGCCAGCCACGCCGCTTCAACATCAGTAAAACCTAAAATGCGCGACAAATAGAGAGTGATCACAATGAACACTCCATAATAGGCGGCACGCTCTAATAGCTCTACCCCGTTTGCAATCCAAAATGTTCTAGGAAAACCCTGCTTCGTCCCCGAAGCCGTATTATTATTCATTTTATTATCTTCCGGTTCTAAATTGTCAATTAAAGAGTTTCATTACGAATTAATTCAAGCTAATGGCTTAGCGTTAATGATGCAAACTTCACCATGTCGATTTAATCTCTTTTCTATATCGATGTAAGATACCTAAGCAATGAACTGTTACTCATTTGAACAATTCTTTAACCCCGGCCCCCACCAGTAGTAAAGATACTAACATGATTGCAGGGCGCTAAGTCAGTTGAATCTAAAGGCTAAACAGCTCTTTATGTAAAGCAAACTCTCCAGACATCACCTAATCCGTGACGATATTTTTAGCCACGCGGATCCCCAAACGTTTACCCAGACGATGTAAATTTGCTCTATCGGTTTGCAGACGTTTTGCTGCCGCAGACCAGTTGCCAAATTCTTCGGACAGGACTTGAGTGATCACTCGGCGCTGAAATGCTTCGGTAGCCAGTTTCAAGTTAATGTCAACAACAGGTGTTGAATCTAAGTTCTGCTCACTTGGCAATGACAAGCCAGAATGATGACTCGAACTTAGTAACTCTGACTGTGTAGCGACAAGGTGCTCCATATGCGCCAAACCAATGCGAACAATCACTGATTTTGCACTGCCTTTGGCACGTAAAGCTGCGCGAGCGATCACATGCTCCAGCTCCCTGACATTACCAGGCCAATCATATTGGTTAAGTACCTCTAAAGCAGCGGCAGATAGCGTGAGTTGCTGCATACCTAGCTTTCTTCGAGTTAACTCAATAAAATAACCACTGAGCAAGGTTATGTCGCCTTCACGGACCCGAAGAGGGGGAACCGAAATGGGATACACACTCAGTCGATGATAAAGATCGGCTCTAAAACGCCCCTCAGCCACCTCCAATTTTAGTTTACGATTTGTCGCTGCCAAGATACGAACATTGACCCGTTCGATATCATCTTTACCAACAACCTGAATCTCTTGGTTTTGCAGTACCCTTAACAGCTTACTCTGCACCGAGAGCGGCAGTTCTCCTATCTCATCGAGAAATATGGTACCGCCATCAGCCAAACTAAACTTACCAATCCGACTTCGGTCAGCGCTGGTAAATGCCCCTTTTACATGACCAAACAACTCACTCTCAATGAGACTTTCAGGCAGTGCAGCGCAGTTGACATATACCAGCGGCCCCTCGACTCGTTTAGATTGTCGGTGCAGTGTTCTGGCCACCAGCTCCTTACCTACGCCGGTTTCACCTTCAATTAGAATGGAAAAATCTGAACTAGCCACCATATCTATTTCACGCTTAAGTTTAAGCATGGCAAGACTGTTGCCGATAAGTTCCCCACCATCTTTGACCAAGGCTTCATGGGTTAGCTCAGCCACTACCTGCTGATTATGCAAAGAATGCTGTTCCAACTCCTGTAATAAAATGGCTGTTTTCAGCGTTGCAGCCGACATCGCGGAGATGATATCTAAACTTCCCTTGGGAATGTCGTCAAAAACATTAGGCGTCATACTGTCCAAGGTAAGCACCCCAATTAATCTCCCATCAGACATTAAGGGCAAACCCATACAGGCATGAACAGGTAAGTCACCTTCGTGGGCGAGTAACATGCCATCATAGGGATCGGGTAATGGACTACTGGCGACAAAACGTATCGGGGTCGATGACTCGCAAATAGCAGCAAATCTTGGATGGACTGTAATTTCAAAACGACGCCCTAAGGTATCCGGAGTCAGACCCTGTTGTGCCAACGGCTTAAGAAAGCCTGACTGCACATCAAGCAGAACTACGGCATCACACTCCACCGCATGCCTGATGGTGCTCAGTAAACGCTCGAATCTATCTTTGGTGGTTAAACTATTGGCTAGATCCAGAGCTAACTCTATTAGGGTTTGCGATGAGATCTCCCCCATAATTTACCTCTCTACTTCATTGATTTGTCTATTACGTTGATTCACAAGTTAGCATGACCTGATACAAAAAACACCACAAGAGTCATTATGACTACATTACCATGTGGTCATAATGACTCATAATAATAACAAGGTAAATTAAAACCATTAAAAAACAACTAGATATATAGTTGGCACAGTATTCGCTAAATAGATGGAGTGAGGGGGAATAAGTCCAATCAAGCTGTAAAATAGCACTAGGTTGCTCCACACACGATAGACAACAAGATACCAAGTCAACATTAAGGAGTCTACGTATGAGAACAGCAAACACTGTCACTCAGTCACACTTTTCAACGACATGGTCTAGCCTTAACAATGACAACTTAGAAAACCAACATAACCGGAATTTCTCACTGGTTTTACTTAGTGGTAATAGCATCATGTCCATCTCCATGATAGGCATCATAATTTGCATCGTTATTGGCTATACCCACGATGAATATTTCTCTTTATGGACACAAGTAGCAAGCCATGTTGCGCTCATTTTTTTAGCTACAGCAGTCAAAATAGGTTACGTGATGCGTTGTATCGGCCTACATGGACTAGGCAGCATTCAACTTTAAACATCTCAATATACATAGACCACTATTTTTAATTAGCATTTGATCAATAAGAGCAGTAGATGAGCAGATCCCTTCATATGATAAATGAACCAAGTAAGCAACAGGCCAGCAAGGCAAGACTCAATCAACAACTAAACTCAACTGGGGAGCTTGAAGAAAAAATCGACCTTCCACCTAAGATATTAGCTTTTACTCAACTGCCTATATGGGATCTGGCTTTTCGTCCTTGGTTCCTTATCAGTACCTTAAGCTCAATCTTGAGTATCGGAGTATGGATCCTCTTTTTACATGGATACCTTCCCGCGCTAGCCACTGCGGGTTTAACACCAGTGGCTTGGCATATTCATGAGATGTTGTTTGGGTTCGGTGTAACCATAGCGGTGGCTTTCCTGCTGACTGCAGCACAAACTTGGACCAATAAGCGCAGTATCAATGGCGGTGCCCTGCTTACTCTCACTTTGATCTGGCTAATGGTACGTATTTTACTTTGGAGTGACGATCCTAGAGTTCAGGTACTCGCTATTGTTCTTCAGGGAGTTTGGTGGTTAACCAGTATCGGTTTTCTGGCTTCTATGGTTATCAGGGCCAAGAGTCGACGAAACTATCAATTTATCCCACTGCTGTCGGTCATGATGCTGCTTAATATGAGTTTTTTAATTGCCGATTATAGCGGCAATACTGAACTTGCTTTACACCTAGCCCGCACCACGGTCTTAACTTTCGGGCTGCTAGTTGGCATCGTTGGAGGCCGAGTTATCCCTTTCTTTACAGGACGCGGCGCAAGCAATGCTAAAGTGGTAGCAACACCTATCCTCGACAACATTCTGCCTGTGGTCACCATTATCGGTGTCTGTATCTTCTTCAGCGGCTATTTTTTTGAACTACCTTTCACACCTGCCATCGCCTTAATCAGTGCCGGTACTATCCACCTATTGAGATTATGGTTCTGGGATCCAATCTCCACCCGAAAAGTCCCACTGCTGTGGTCTCTACACTCAGCCTATTTGGCTCTTGGACTCGGACTTATCGCATTAGGGTTAAGCTATTATATCGACTTAATTCGCTTTGCCGATGCACTCCACCTCATCACCATTGGCACCATAGGTGGCATGATATTAGCTATGATTGCCAGAGTATCTCTAGGCCACACAGGCAGACCGCTTAAACCGCTCCCATCGTTGAATATCGCTTTCGCGTTGGTATTTATCGGCACGCTAATACGATTTATTCTGCCACTATTCAATATGCCTATATTAGCTTGGGACATCAGTGCCTTCTGCTGGATAGGCGCTTTTTCCATTTTCGTCTGGCACTACACTCGCATCCTGATGAGCAAGAGAGTCAGTTAAGCTGGTATTACCTTTTATCTCAATCGACATCAAATTACATCATAACAACACAACTTAGATTACAAGGATATTTAGATGTTATCTGAAAAACATATCAGCATAGTTAAGAGCACCATTCCCCTTTTAGAGTCTGCTGGTACAGCGATCACTGAACATTTCTATCAACGAATGTTTATCCATAATCCTGAACTGAAAGATATTTTTAATATGAGCCATCAAAAAATAGGTGGCCAACCCGCAGCCCTGTTTAATGCCATCGCTGCTTATGCTAAAAACATTGATAATTTAGGGGCTCTATCTGGCGCCATTGAACGTATTGCCCATAAACACACAAGTTTCAATATTCAACCGGATCACTACCCAATAGTGGGCCACCATCTACTTGAAACTCTGCGAGAGTTGGCCCCCGATGCTTTTACGCCAGAGGTTGAAGAAGCCTGGGGCGCTGCCTATGGTCTACTCGCTGGTATCTTTATCCAACGTGAAGATGAACTGTATCAAAAGAGTGCTAATCAAGCAGGTGGTTGGCTTGGTGCAAGACAGTTCCGAGTGACAGATAAACGTGAAGAATCAAGCCTAGTCACCAGCTTTACCTTTAGTCCTATCGATGAGCAGCCAGTGATTGACTATGAGTCGGGTCAGTATTTAGGCATTAAAGTCGCGCCGACTAATCACGAGTATCAGGAGATTCGTCAATATTCGCTGTCAGATAAACCCAATGCCAGCAGCTACCGAATTTCAGTCAAACGTGAAGCCATTGGGATACCCGGTGTTGTCTCAAACCATCTGCATGATCACCTCAATGTTGGTGATATTGTTGATATCTATCCACCAGCGGGTGATTTCCATTATGTCGAACGTAGGGCACCTGTAGTGCTTATCTCTGCTGGCGTTGGCGTCACCCCTATGCAATCTATGCTGGAGATGTTGGCCGATAAACAATTTGATAAGCCCGTCTTCTATTTACATGCTTGTGAAAATATAGAGCAACACTCATTTAATCAACGTGTAAACCTGTTAAGTGAAAAGATAAACCTTCAGCACCATACCTGGTATCGAGATGCCAGTGGCCTGAGTGAAACAGAGTTGAGCGTTAATGTTCAGCAAGGATTTATGAATTTAGCGCTATTGAAATCGCAACTACCTCTAAGTGATGGTGACTTCTACCTTTGTGGTCCTGTTGCCTTTATGCAGTTTGCCAAGCAGCAACTCGTTGCATTAAACGTCAGTGATGATCGCATCCATTATGAAGTCTTTGGTCCACACTCGGCTCTGTAAGGGTTAAGTTGAAAATCAGGAGTTGAGGGCAAAATCATTGCACTCGACTCCTTCCCCAGTCCTAATACTGCATGAATAATTCAATTAAGCTGATTAGATAACTACTTAATCAAATAGTGATTATGCAGCTCGCCCCCTTCATCGCTGTAGGCTTGCCGACCGATAATTTGCTCCCTGTCGATACTGCTGATCACCTGCAAAATATCCATCAATATGTTTTGCTGATACCGGTAAGCACTGTGAACAGACACTTGTTCGCCATGGGAATCCTCAAGCCCTTTTAGTACGGTACTGTTAGCATAATTCCCGGCATTGACCCCGACAATATTACCTCGAAGATTATAATAGTCATCAATACCATGGCGTCCCAACCGGTCACCGCCAAACCGTTTAACACTGGAAGCTTTCAACGCCCTATCATGCTTTGAGTAATAGACATGCACTCGGCGGGAGAAGTCTGCAATATAACGACCTTTGCCGTCGAGTTCGATATCGCCCGATGCCAAATCCGGCGCTATCATCACGGTTTCATCAAACAACATCCGCCCCATAGGGGAACCAAGATCATCGGACAGATACTCCATCCCTTTACGCAGCAAGTAGTTCCCCATTGAGTGAGCAATGCAAAAAGAGGTCGAGAAACACGTTCTGGCGTTGCGGGTAACCAACTCATTGAGAGCCAGCAAGAAACGAGTAAAAGCACCGACAGAGTCCCGAACCTCCTCCCGGTCTGACAGGTACATGGACGCCTTGCCTGATGAAGGCCAAGAAAATCCCACAATCACAGGCGGGTAGCCACAGAGCTCATCACTGCCGAGCTTCTGTTCCAGCTCATGTACTACATCCACACTTTCGCGGTAATTTGTGTTGTAGCCATGAATATAAATGCCCACCTTAGGCGTATTCACTCCGGACGCTTTTAGTCGGGATAACTCTGCCATTAACGTCTGCTCAAATCCCCTTCGACCCGCTTTGGTAAAGACACCATCAGAACTGGAATAGTCATACTGATAATCAAACTTTTTCCCGGCTCTCTCCTCATCACCATATTCGCCATTATTAATCCGTCTATTCGTCACCATAAATAGCATATATATACCCCTTTTATTCCCCAACAAAAATAGAGTCTACTCATAGAAATAAAGCAGCATCCCCACCTGCAATAAACCGATAGATTTATAATATTTTTTTACTGTGATTCATCCTGTAGCTTTTTATTACCAAGCTCGCCACAAACAAGCCCATCAACACACCGCCGAGGATAAACAACACATCCCCCAGCATTCGTGCCCAGACAAAACTGCGCACCAACTCACTCTGCAATACTTCCGGGGTTCTGGCATACCAATACCCTTTTTCAAGTACCGCACGGAATTGGATTAATCCCACAGGTAATAGCGACATACTCAACATGGCAGCGAGACCGATATTGAGCGCCCAGAAAGATCCTTTAAGTAAGTTATTAGTGCGTTTATCCAGATCGAAATGGTGCCGTAAACAGATCAACATCAAACCGATGCCCAACATGCCGTAAACTCCCATAAACGCCCCATGTGCATGAGTTGCAGTGGTGTTTAACCCCTGAATAAAGTACAAAGAGATTGGAGGATTAATCAAGAATCCCAGTAAACCCGCGCCCACTAGATTCCAGAAAGCTGAAGCGACAAAGAACATAATGGCCCACTTATATCTGGCCATCCAGGGCGCTTTATTACCCATGGTATAAGTTTGATAAGCTTCAAAACCGATCAAGCTCAGCGGCACAACCTCCAAGGCGGAGAACATGGAGCCCCAGGCTATCACTGACGTAGGCGTTCCAGTAAAGTACAGATGATGTAAGGTACCGAGAATACCGCCAGTTAAAAATATCGCGGTCGAGAACAAAACTGCAAAGGTGGCACTGCGGCCACGAATAAGCTGCAGCCGAACAAATATCAGGGCCAATATCGCAGTAGCAAAGGTTTCGAAGAAGCCTTCTACCCAAAGATGCACCACCCACCAACGCCAATATTCGTTGATGGCAAGGTTGGTATGTTCACCCATCATAAAGACCGCACCATAGAAAAAACCAATACACAGGGTTGACACATAAAGGAGGATAAACAGCGGTTTTTGCTCTGACTTATCTTTAAATACCGGGTACACCGCCATCGTGACCAGCACCAACCAAAACATCAATCCCGCAAATAACAATATTTGCCAGAAACGCCCAAGATCGACATATTCCTGACCCTGATGACCAAACCAATATCCGGTTTCTAAACTCATCCAATCTTGCTGTATCGCGAGCCACTCGCCGATCATAGAACCGACCACTACGATCAGTAATGCTACCCAAAGCAAGTTAATGCCTAACTTCTGGTATTTTCCTTCTTGCCCCGACAAAGCAGTAGCGACAAACAGTCCCGTTCCTAACCAGATGGTCGCGATCCAAAATACGGCAATTTGAGTATGCCAAGTACGCGTTAGCGAATAGGGAAAGACATCGGCAATAGGAATACCATAGAACTCTTGACCTTCAACGCCATAGTGAGCCGTTAACCCACCAAGAAAGATCTGCACCACAAACAGGGCAATAGCGGTATAGAAATATTTGTAGGTTGCCCTCTGGGCTGGCAACGCATTGCGCTCCATCAAAGGATCGTCATCGACGTGGGGCAGTTCATCATGCTTGATAGCGGAGTGATACCAAGCTAAGGCCCCCACACCACCCAGCAAGAAAACGATACTTAAAATGGACCAAAAAATGGAGTCTGAGGTGATCACATTGCCCACTGTGGGGTCATAGGGCCAGTTATTGGTGTAAGTATACGCTTGTCCTGGTCGTTCAGTAATTGCAGCCCAAGCAGTCCAGAATACAAAAGCAGTAAAAGCTTCCCGTCGCTCCAGCGTACCTAAGGTGTTATCCATCATCGCGTAATCATTACGTAGCTGTTCTGTCTCAGGTTCATTACCAAACAGAGAAACATAATGTGCTGTTACCACGGCAATGGCCGCAACCCGAACCGGTGACAGCGTTATGCTACCATCATCAGAGTTATAGGTATTTTTTCTAGCCTCACGTCGGTAAGCATCCGTTAAGATCAGCTGCTGTTCATAGCTAAGTAAATCAAACTTATCCTGATACAATCGGTTGGCGGAAACTTCTAGCCAAGCCAGCTGTTCTCGGTGGAGCCAATCTGCAGTCCAATCTGGGGCGATGTAAGCACCATGCCCCCAAATGCTACCCAGCTGATGACCACCCATAGAGCGCCATGCCATCTGACCGGTATCGATATCATCATAGCTATAAACTTGATTTCCCTCTGTATCAATGACGATCTGGGGAATTGGTGGAGCTTGTCGGTAAATTTCACTACCAATAAACAAGAGAACAGAAAAAGAAGAGACACAAACAGCAAGTAAAACGATAAGAGCGTTACGGCTACGGCGTTCCATAGTAGCCTCCACTTGGAGTGTTGTACCAATAATCTAAACATTCATTTTATATGAATCAAGGTAAAACGCCCTAAAGAGGATAACAATATAGCAAGCACTTTAGGCGTTCCAAATAATTATAAGTCATGAAATAAAGGACTTATTTCAAGATTGAATTCATCGCCCCCTCCCTTCATCAGCACCGAATCGTCTTGCTATCCCGTCAAGGTTCAACCTACAACCCTATCTATATCAGCCCACCCTCCTCCTCGCTCTTAATGAACAATTCGGTTATTCTTTGGAAAATGTAATATGAACCAAATAAGAGCCTATCCGCTATGACTGACACATCAACGAAACCTAATATCAGTAAACAAGCACTCATCGATATTCTAAAATCTTGGAGTGATTCAAGCATCACTGCAGAGCAACTTCAGGATTGGATGGTGACTCATTTTGATCCCGATGAAACCGATGTCGGTCTAGGGGAACCGGAATGGACAGTAGAAGCGATGAGTATCGTGATGAATGAGTACGAAATAGCTAAGTTGCCTAAATTTCGCATAGAGAACGTACAACTAGCTATCGACTTCATTCAAGCCGATGAGTCACACTTTAATCAAACACGTCACCTCTTTCTACGCGAAGGCTTTAGCGATTAAATCACGATAGCTACAATAAGAGTAGGCTCGATAATGTTGAGCCTACAGATAAAGAAGCGGTTTAATAAAAACTACATTTTACTCGCAAATTGATAATGAGATAATAAGCCTGCAGTAGACAGGCTTCGTTCAATTAAAAGTTAGCTGGATGCCCTTGATCATACTTGCTATGTTTCTCGTATATCGGGATGGTTTTGCCACGCTGGCATCGTGCGCATGTATTCCTTTGTGGTATTTTCAGCTCCGCCTCTAGAGAGTTCTTTATTCTCCTTCATGACCCACTGAACCATTCGTTCAAATCTCTCGCTAAACGCCTGTAACTTGCCATTACCATCAGTGCAATACTGGCAATAAGTACCATCATTAATTGACATACCACAACTTTCACAATGATTAGAATGTTTCATCTTTTTGTCTCTTCTTGGTTAATATAGTTTGAGAAGCGGACGCGATAGATTCAAGGCTTTTAATTAAAGCAGTGCGCTCGCTAGCTGTTAATAGTTCCATGCTGTTTTCCAGCAACTCTCTATCCAGCACTTCCTGAGTTTTATTAAATATTTCTCGGCCACTTTTCGTCAGCCAAACAAAGGTTTTGCGTTTATCTCGATCATCTTTAACCCGATCAACATATCCATTGGCTTGTAATCTATCAATAAGCTCACTCATTGCAGATTGGGCACGATTAAAATGGCTAGCGGCTTCAGTAACGGTTAAAGGACCACTAAGTACAAGATGATTCATTACCGCTATTGCCTCAGAGGAAGGCCTTTGTACATCGTTTTCCCAAGAGGAATGAAGGTTCCTATATACGCTCTGGTATAAAGAGATAAATTGTTCAGATGAATCGTCTATTTTCATAATTCCAACTCTATCAAACGAAATTACATCGTCAATCCCGATGCATTCTAGCCAAAAGACTCAGTGACTAATCTCCTAGTGTAAAGCGAGATAATCACTCCACAACCCCTACCGACAGTAAATCTGATAAAACTTGCACTTGAGATAACGGTGTTCAACACTGACATATGCTAAAACTGTTACATTTTTAAAGTCTCAGTTATAGATTGATTTAATTGATGCTTGTATTATTTACAGGCATAAAAGTAACCAACAAAAAAATAACGAGTTAGATATTGGTTTTAAGAAAAAATAAAACTATATCGCCTAGGAATAAATAATAATGAAAACAAAACTAACCCTAGCTGCAGTATGTATGTTGGCTGGCAGCGTTCAAGCACAAACGTTATTACTACAAGAACCCAGTATCGCCCAAGATAAATTAGCCTTTGTATATGCGGGGGATATTTATGTATCTGACCAACAAGGTAAACAGGTAAAACGTATTACCTCCCATGCAGCCAATGAATATAGCCCTCATTTATCGCCAGATGGTCAGTGGGTTGCATTTACTGCCGACTATGAAGGTAATAGTGATGTGTATCTGGTACCTGTTGATGGTGGTCAACCACAACGATTAACTTGGCACCCAGATGTTGATGAAGTGAAAAGTTGGTCTGCCGATGGCAAGAGTATTTTATTTACTTCTCGTCGTGACATCGCACACAACCGCACCGGACAACTATTTAGTGTACCTATGCAAGGCAGCTTCCCTACCAAAGTGATGGAGGCGGTGGTTTTAGATGGAACAATGAATGCAGATGGTTCTAAATTAGCTTATAACCCTGAGCGCTTAGCCCATGGCGGTAAAAATGGCTGGCGTAATCACCGTGGTGGCACTACGCCGCCAGTGTGGATTTACGATCTAAACCAGCATAGTTATGAGGAGGTTCCACACGGTAACTTTTCTGATAGCTCACCAATGTGGGTTGGTGACCATGTGTATTTTATTTCAGATCGCAGTAAGCATAAGAACATCTACAGTTTTAAACATGGTCAGGTAAAACAAGTTACCCATTTTAGTGATTGGGATATTGCTAATGCCAATGCATTTGGCACTGATATTGTCTTCGAGAAGGGCGGCGCATTATTTGTACTTGATACCCTATCAGGTAAAAGCCGTCAGCTTAATATCGATATTCAAGCCGATTTGCCTCAACGTCGCAGCCAATGGAAAGATGCAATGCCAGCACTCTCCAGCAGTCAAATTTCAGCGACAGGCAAACAAGTACTGCTAAGTGCCCGTGGTGAAGTGTTTAGCGTTCCTGTAAAGGATGGAAGCACCTACAACTTGACCAACACATCGGGTCAGAATGAGCGTGATGCTTTGTGGTCACCCCTTGGTGAACAGGTTGCCTATATCACAGATAAAGGGGGAGACTATCAGTTGGTATTGGCGGATCAGTTTGGACAGATCCAAAAAAACGTCGATTTAGGCAAGCATACCGCCGACTTTACCCTGTTTAATTGGATGCCTGACGGGAAACATATCGTTTATGGTGACTCCAATATGGCCTTATGGTTAATTGAGCTTAAGTCTGGTAACAAAACCAAAGTCATGAAGAATATTGCGATGACACGTTATGATGTGGTGAGTTCGCCTGATAGCAAATGGTTAGCCTATACCCAAAATAACACTAACTATTTGCGCGACTTGTATTTATACAATATTGCTGAGAAGTCACACCATAAAGTCACCGATGGCATGAGTGATAATGCAGAACCTGCATTTAGTCCAGATGGTCAGTATCTGTATTTTGCCTCTTCAACAAACAAAGGATTAACCGCATTCGGACTCGACCTATCCAGCCAAGAGCAACCGCTTCGTTATGGCTTATATGCTGCTGTATTACAAACAGAGGGTAAATCACCATTAATGCCTAAACTTGCTGACGAAGCATATCGCCATCTTGACGGCAGCAAGGATGAAGACGAAAAAGATAGCGAGGCTTCTACGCCTAACATCGACATCAAAGGCCTATCATCGCGAATTATATCCCTGCCAGTACCACAACGTAATTACTGGGGATTAACGGTTGCACAAGACAACAATTTGTATTTCATTGAAGGGGTGCAAATAGGCTCTAGTATTGAAATTGATGGCAACCCATTAAACACTTCACAGTTAAAACGTTTCAATTTCGAAGAGCGTAAAGTAGACAATGTGGCTGACAATATTGAGTCTGTTACCGTTTCTGCTGATGGAAAGCAATTATTATTAGTGGGAAGTGGCAATGAAATTTCTACTGCCGAAATTGCAGAAACGATTGAAGTTAAGTCACTAAACACCGCAGATGTTAAAGCCCTCATTAATCCAGTCCAAGAGTGGGCTCAAATATTCGACGAAGCATGGCGCAATGAGCGTGATTATTTCTACGACCCCAACATGCATGGGCTGGATTGGCAGGCGGTATACGATAAATACCAACCACTACTAAAACATGTCGGTCGCCGTGAAGATCTAAATAGCTTAATGCGTGACATGATTTCAGAAATGGAAGTGGGTCATAACTATATTGTCGGTGGTGATGTTCACCGTGAAGAGACGATATCAGTGGGGTTATTAGGCGCTGATGTTCAAATCGATAAGGGCCTTTACCGCATCACCAATATTTACACTGGAGAAGCTTGGAATCCGCACCTTAAAGCACCATTGGCGGTACCTGGCAATAAGATTAATGTTGGTGATTACATTCTAGAAGTTGATGGTCAATCGGTAGATGCCTCCGTTAATCTCTATTCACTGTTTGTCGGCAAGGTGGATAAACAAGTTCGCTTAACCATTAGCCACGATGGCAAAGCTAACAATGCCCGCACTCTTGTGGTCGAACCAATTAAATCAGATTTCAATTTACGTCACTGGAACTGGGTTGAAAGCAACCGTAAATATGTCGAAAAAGCAACTGATGGCAAAGTGGGCTATGTGTATTTACCCAACACCACAACAGCTGGTTACACCTCATTTAACCGCATGTTTTTCGCTCAAGTTGATCGTCAGGGCATTATCTTGGATGAACGCAGTAACGGTGGTGGTCAAGCCGCCAACTATATTATTGATGTATTGAGCCGTCAGCATTTGTCGGGCTGGAAATACCGTTCAGGTGATATGGTTTATGACACGCCAGCAGGGGCAATTTATGGCCCTAAAGTGATGTTAATTGACCAAGATGCAGGTTCCGGTGGCGATTTTTTACCTTACGCATTTAAGCGTCTAGAACTCGGGACTTTAATAGGAAAAACAACATGGGGGGGCTTAATTGGTATTTCTGCCAACCGTAACTTTATTGATGGCGGCCGAGTGACAGTGCCAAACTTTAGGTTCTTTACCCCAGATCATGAATGGCGTGTTGAAAATGAAGGTGTGACGCCAGATATTGAAGTGGAATTAGATCCGGTTGCCGTGAATAAAGATAAAGATCCTCAATTAGATCGTGCCATTATAGAAGTTCAGCAACAGTTAAAAGACTTTAAGCCTGTGCGCCATGATACTCCACCGGCTTTCCCAACTGAGTTAGGTCAGTAATATATTTACTGCCTTAATTCGCGCTAAAAAGAGAGCCTCTAATGGGATATCGTCCCATTAGAGGCTAGATTTAAATCCTACCGAACAGTTAAAACACAACCTTCAATAGTCCAATACCCATTTAATCAGAAGATAACGAATAAAGAATGGATCCCGGAACAAGCCTGGGATGACGGCAATGGGAAAATCCTCAGCTTTTTCTAGCAGCGTTCTAGCCGTGAGCTTGCGAACGTCCTCGCAGACACGTAGGTCGCCCTAGCAGCAATGCCAAATGCTCAGTGTTGCTTTTACTGTAAGCAAAGCATTCCTGTAGCCGCAGGCGATTCCGTACTCAAGTACGTCGCCCGTCCTTCTCAGCTTTACTAGCAGGGCGCAGCCCGCTCTACAGCACCAAAGCTTAAGGTTTAAACACCCCAATCACATCACCCGACGCCTTCTTGGCAACTTGCTCATCCATTTGCTGTTCGCTGTAATCACATTCGATACACTCAACGGTTTCTACCCCATTGAGCTTATAAAGGACAATGCTATCCATGGCTTTACATTTAGGGCATTTAGCTCCTGCGACAAAACGCTTTTTTACTTTCATGTCAGCCATCTCTTTCCAACCCTATATTTGAATTATTCTCTGTTAACGTCATATTTTGCCATAAACAAAAACAGATCACCCGACTCTTGCCTTTTTATTACTCTGTTAATGGCTCTCTTTCTTATACCGATTGATGTGATACCAATTGGTATGAGAGCCACTTGTGAGATATCATCTGCGGCAATTGCATTCGGTCACCAAGTCCTATTCCATGATATCCATCACTCAAGCACAGCTTATCCGCGGTACTAAGACTCTCTTAGATGAGACCTCATTAACCATATACCCTGGCCATAAGGTTGGATTAGTGGGTGCTAACGGTACTGGTAAATCATCACTGTTAGCCCTGATTTTGGGGCATATTAGTTTAGATAAAGGCGAGTTCAGCCTGCCAAGCGGCTGGAAAGTAGCAACAGTGGCTCAGGAAACGCCTGCTCTGGACGTTTCAGCACTGGAATATGTCATCGATGGCGATACTGAGTATCGTGAACTAGAGGCACAACTAGCCAAAGCCCAAAGTGATGACAACGGTAATCTCATTGCCCTGCTTCACGGTAAAATTGATGCTATCGGTGGCTATGCCATTCATTCTCGAGCAGCAAGCTTGCTTGCAGGTCTAGGTTTTGCTGAAGCTGAGCAAAGCAATCCAGTAAAGAGCTTCTCTGGTGGGTGGCGTATGCGCCTCAACTTAGCTCAAGCGCTATTATGCCGATCAGATCTCTTGCTTCTCGATGAGCCAACCAACCACTTAGATTTAGATACCATGTATTGGCTGGAAGGTTGGATTAAAGCCTATCAGGGAACCCTAATTTTAATCAGTCATGACAGGGATTTTATCGACGGTATCGTCTCTGAAATTATTCATGTTGAGAATACTAAGCTCAACTACTACAAAGGCAATTACACCGCTTTTGAGCGCATTCGTGCTGAACGTATGTCTCAACAACAAGCCGCCTATGAGCGTCAGCAAAAAGAACGTGACCATATGCAGTCATTCGTCGACCGTTTCCGTTACAAAGCCAGTAAAGCTAAGCAAGCCCAAAGCCGCTTGAAAGCCTTAGAACGAATGGCTGAACTGCTCCCTTCTCAAGCCGACAGTCCGTTTCATATGACCTTTAGAGAGCCTGATGCTCTGCCTAATCCATTAGTCACCATGGAACATGTCTCTGTGGGTTACGGTGATAAAGAGATCCTAAAAAGTGTGCACCTGAATTTAGTCCCCGGCGCACGTATTGGTCTGCTAGGTCGAAATGGTGCCGGTAAGTCGACCCTGATTAAGTTGCTCTCAGGCGAGCTTTCTCCATTGAAGGGCAAGTATGAGACCAACCCAGGTCTGAATATCGGCTACTTTGCTCAGCATCAGTTAGAGAGCCTACGCTTAGATGATTCACCGCTGCAGCATCTTTCGAGACTTGCACCGACTCATAAGGAGCAAGAGCTACGCAACTTCCTCGGTTGTTATGGGTTTAACGGCGATATGGTACTTTCACCCGTGCGCCCCTTCTCCGGTGGTGAGAAAGCCCGTTTAGTACTGGCGCTATTAGTATGGCAACGCCCTAACCTGTTACTTCTCGATGAACCAACTAACCACTTGGATCTGGAGATGCGTCACGCCCTGACCATGGCCCTGCAATCATTTGAAGGCGCCATGATCATCGTCTCCCACGACAGACATTTATTAAGACTAAGTTGTAGCGATTATTATCTGGTCGATGATGGTCATGTGCGTGACTTTGATGGCGACCTCGATGATTATCATCAATGGCTACTCGATGCAGCGAAGGCCGCTAACAAAGTAGAAGCTAGCTTAGACTCAAAACCAGCTCAAGATAAAAAACTGCAAAAGCGCCTCGAGGCAGAGCTTAGACAAAAGCTATCACCTATGCGTAAAATTCAGAATAAACTCGAAAGTGAGCAAGAGAAAGCAAATAACCGCTTAGCAGAAATTGAGGCGATGCTTGCAGATATGAGCTTGTATGAAGCTGAAAATAAGGATAAATTAACTCAAGTATTAACTGAGAGAACTAAGCTCACTCAAGCCCTTGAGGAGAGTGAGATGGAGTGGCTAGACATTCTGGAGTCCATTGAAGAGATAGAGCTCGAGGTTCGCTCTTCTATTTAACTCCATTTTTTTAGCCGAATCCTCTTTTTGGCAAGGAAATGCTAGATGACATACTTAAATCAGTTTGATATTTCGTTGTGGCAAGCTTGTGACACCTATTACCGAGAGCACCAGGCTTTATATTTACAACTTCAAGATGAACATGAAGTTAATGTCAATTTGCTGCTGCTCTCAACCTGGCTGGATAAACAAACCTACCAACTGCTTCCCCAAGCTTGGTCACAATTAACTCAAGAGATCCGACGCTGGGAGGAACGAGTTCTGCTCCCCTATCGAAAATTACGTAAGTTAAGTAAAAACGGCCTAATTGATACTGACTATCAACAGATGTTGGATGTAGAGTTGATGCTGGAACGAAAGGCTCAGGCACTGATTTTACACAAGCTAAGACAACTGCCTCAGGAAGGTACACGCTCTAACTTTGAAGTTTTCCTCGAACTCTATCAACTGAACTCAGCGGATTATCTGCAGTTGGCCGCATAGAGACAAAAATGGCATGAGTCACCTCATGCCATCCTTAAGCTGTATCTTGAATTGGTTGATGAAACAGGCAGAATCATTCGCGATGACAAGCGAGGTGCAATCTCTTCCAATGCTGAAAAGATACTGGGCAGATTAAATATCCCCAGTGATAATTGGATAAAAATCATCTCTGATTTTGGCAAACTATTTCATGGCCCTGTTGGTACTCTTCAAGAATTAACCCGTTATTGTGAACATTTAGGAAAGCGACGAAGGCATTTCTCTCGCAGCTGTCAGCACCTTCAAGCTGACTAATGGCATAATTCAATTTAAACAAAAATGAACTCATAGATACTGAGTCAAAAAGTCTTGCCTGAATCACATAATTTACTCCTAAATACACTGTTCCCCCCTCCGTTATAGCCTAGTAAAGTTAGAACACTCGCTAGATTGTCTTACGTAAACACATAGGGCATTAAGCACTTGCTGAAGACTCGATATGTTATTGATTAGTAATGGGTGGCTTGATATTCCACTCTGATTTATTCTATCGGTCGAACTTTAACAGTAGATTAAATCGTTTTTCGTAAGCTATTAGTTTATCGGATAGTGCTTTAGCCGCCTCCTCTCTCAGCGCTTTTGTATGAGCTTTAAGGTCTTTTTCCCAAGAGTTGTTGTCAAATGCCGCATGCCAAGAGTGTTTGTTTGTGATGCAGCTAAGCCATGCTTCTTCCAATACCTTAGGATGGTACTCCTCTATGAAGTATTTTAATTTGTAGTGACATACTATTAGGTTCTTGGATTTGGCTTGTAGGGTGATGCACGTTTCAAGCAGCTCTTCCAAAGTGTCATCCAAAGTATCGGGGGGCAAGTCTCGAATAGCGCTATCGTAGATATCTAGCATTAAATCATTAGCTATGTATGTGTGCTAGGTTCCATGTCAGGGACTTTGGAGTAGTAGTTCAGGATGCGTCCAGTAAACTTATAATGTGCTTGATTAACCAAGCTTTCTGTTTTTTTTGTAAGCCTGCTAATGCGAGCTGCAGTTATCCTGCAATCAATGACCTCTGTTCTTACCTTCTCTTTCTTAACCATGCGCTGGCGGAACAATTAATAGCTACCGCTCCGATTAAAGCAATGCTAGCAGCAGTTATAGCTGTTGTAGTCGCATTGCTGTTCTGCTCCAAGGCCTGTAGTAACTTAGTTTGTTGTTCGGTGTTCTTATGGAGATTGGTTGCTAGTCGTAATAAAACGCTATCGTTCACGCTGATACCTCCTAACTAATTGAAGAATATATATTATCACGAGTGAGGAAAATAACATGGCTATCCAATAACACGATAGATTAACCAGATCACCCTGTGCGCTGAGATAAATCGGTAGAGGATTAACGGTTCCACTCAAGATATTGATCAGCCTTTAATGGATTAGGCTCTTTGAACAGCAGATCTTATGCTAGTTATTATTTTTTAATCTGTTGGAAGTGGCATTTTGTAAGGTTGAATAGTTTTTCCTTATAGATAGAGGATCTGAATAAATTTGCATCATGTTGGACATTTCAATTCCACCAATTTCGAAAAGGCTATCAGTTTTGCTAAGGGAACCAAGGTAAATGCTCTCGTTGTATATGTTCAAATTTACATCTATGATTTTAATGTCTAAATAGCATCGCACCTTAGATTTAGTTGACTTGAAAATATGGAAAAAGTGGATTGCATTGGTTATTTTGTAGCTTAGTTTAGTCAAATCATTAGGCTCTAATTTTATCCCAATGGTCTCCGTCATATCTCCATTAAATATTCTTTCAGCCTCTTCAGTTTCAAATTTCCTTCCTTTGACTCGCAGAAACATGCTATCTAAGTAAACAGCTTGATTACCACGGTTACTGAACAAAACAGTCAGCGTTGTATAGCCATTAGCGGGGTCAGTGTAGACATTCATTTCATTAATCATTGCTCTTACATCAACTCGGTTTAGAAAGTCTAATGTTTGATAGTATTTATAAAAACCAAAGAATAGTGTGGCAATAGCAACAACTGTTTCGAAGAGATTTATTAAATGGAGCCATACATTAGATAAAACGGTTAGGAGAACTAAGCCAGAGAAAAATATTAAAGGCAAAAATCGTTGGTGTGTTGTCATCTTTTACACGCTCTAATCGTTTGATTTAATGCTTAATAATACCACACTTCCAATTTGGCCTCGTTAACTGGGAAATAACATGGCCATATATAATTTATTGTGGGTGGCCTGATTAAATCCCAAACAGCCCTCACTTGATGGTGTCCATCTTAGATTTCCAAAGCAGTGTTTGATAACTCGAAGTTAAATCGAAGAGATAAACACTCAGGTGTAGGTGCGGCAGTGAGCTTCGATGACAGGGATGTCATCGTAGAGACTACAGGGATTGTACTTGCGTCGTCTCACTGAAGTATCTGCACATGAGGTCGCTCTTAGGCATCCTGCCTTCGCGACATTGGTGCATCCATGCACGGCACCTGCTGCAAGAAATTAACTGAATTGAAGTAATGGCTTACAGTTAGTTAACCAAATACCAATCTCGAGTTACGAAAGGAATGGCAAAGCCGTAACTAAGAAGCTGTTAGCTCTTTTGCCAGTTTAGTCGCATTTCTCGCAGTCATGCCATAAATAGACAGTTGTGGGTTCGCCCCTAAGCTAGTTGGAAATATCGATCCATCCATCACCGACAGGTTTTCATAGTAATGAGAGCGGCCATAACTATCGACCATGGCCATTTTAGTATCTTCCCCCATGGGACAGCCGCCCATGACGTGCGCCGATGCGACAACAGTCTTCAACGGTGCCAGCTCCATACTGGCAATCGCTGATTTAGCCTCTTGCCAACTATTGAGGTAAGGCATACCTTCACTGATAGGCAATACCTGATTAGCGCCAGCGGCAAACTGTAGCTCAGCCATGCTGGCAAACGCTCGCCGTGCTGAGTGCCAAAAAGCATCGGTAAGGGGATAATCGAGGGAAAACCCCGTGTCTGTTAGATGGACCTGTCCACCTTGGCTATCGGGATGGTAACCATCACGCACCAGCGCAATCGTTACCTGTAATTGATTGAAATCTGCCATCAAGGCTGCGTGACTCTTGCCATAACCTATGGTCTTTGAAGCGATAAGTATCGGGTGAACTGGCGGCACTTCAAGTTTATAACCTAGTTCACCTGCGGCGCCGTCACGCCAGACAAACTCATCACTATAGATAGATTGCGGTGCACCGCTATGGGCATTAACCGGATCATCAAACAGAGCTCCACTTAATAAAGTTGGATGTAAGAAAGTCCGTTTTCCCAGAAGTTGATAAGGATCTGCAACACCTGAACGCATTAAAACAGTTGGAGTATGTATCGCACCTGCAGATAAAATGTAGTGTTTAGCCTTAAAAATTAGCTCTACTGACGTTGGCTGTAACTGCTCATCCAGTGCTTGAGCCTTAATGCCGGTGATCTTACCGTCCTGATGCTCAAGCTTCATCACCTTAGCCCGGCTAACAAGGGTAGCCCCCATATTTAGCGCCGATGGGATTGTCGTCACCAACATAGATTGTTTGGCATTAACCGGACAACCCATACCACAGTAGCCTGTATTCCAGCAGCCCTTGACGTTTCGCTTAATGACGGTGAAATCCCAATCCAGCTTTTCGCAACCTGTCTTTAACGCCTGATTATTTCGATTAGGTTCATATTCCCATTTGGAAATATTAAGACGCTGTTCCATCTTCTCAAACCAGGGATCAAGCTCGGCACGGGAGAGACCGGAGACCGATTTCTCCTTAGCCCAATACTCTAATGCCGGCGAAGGTGTTCGAATAGAAGTAGTCCAGTTTACTGTGGTTGAACCGCCGACGGCACGGCCCTGAAAGATACCAATCGCTTTATCTTTTGTTTTCATCCCAGCCGCTTGATGATAGAGATTGGGATAAGCGCGTCTCTCCTCCATATTAAAACTCTTGGATGATTTAAGCGGGCCTCCTTCAACAATAATCACAGTGAGTCCGGCCTGAGTTAAGATCTCAGCAGCAACTCCGCCACCAGCACCGCTGCCAACGATAACGACATCGGCCTCAAGGGTTTTCCCCTGACTGAGCTGACTAGCATCAATATGTTTCCAACCCGACGCCAGGCCCTCTTCTATGGGATCTTGTATAGCCACCGCATCACCTCCATCACACATGTTTTATTATTGTTTTATTCAGATGCACCAAGGCTCGTCTGCTTTGTACTTGTTACTCTTCAAAAAAAGTGGGTTTAGTGTAATTAAGCTGCCCCCAGTTTTCAGGGGATGCGTAATAGCTCGCCATCACTAGCTCCCTAAGGCCTTGATAAGCTGCGATCAGTAGATCTAAGAAACTGTTTCGCCAATACTCCAACATGGAGATCAGTTCATCGGGAGAGCGCATCATTAATGGTGTCAGACTACCAGTCAATACCAACAAGCCTAACCTTTGCTCCAACATATTCAGCAATTGTTCAAGCTCATCTTGCCCCTCTTTCGGCAAATAAGAAATAGTTTGCGCTATAGCATCGAGTGTTCGATTTTGGGCAGCAATCCGCATTGACTCCACATTAGGCAGAGCATCTTCTAAAAATACCGGAAGCAGCACACTAAACAACAGTCTGTGTTCACTATCGAGCGCCTTATTCACCCGAATATGATCAGGAGAATAGATACTCACCCCCAGTGCCAACGCCGCCGTTCCCACGAGTGCTGTGGTTAGAAAAGTACGTCGTTCCATGCTCCTCCCTTAAAATGATGATGTATTGAGGTTTTATACCAATAACAGACCACTTAACTATCAAGTGAACCTAAGCTGTTGGCTATTTATGCTACAATCATTCCCATATAATTAAACACACGTTTTAATTTTCAGCAATAGCTAATACATTATGAAGCAGACTTTTTCCCCTCCTTGGTGGGCCAAAAACCCCCATATCCAAACGATTTTACCGCTATTAACTAAGGTGGACAGACCAGCGTTACGTCGAGAACGCTTTGAACTCAAAGATGGTGACTTCATCGATCTCGACTGGTTAAATGTCCCTAAAGAAAGGGAGGTAATACTGATCATCATCCACGGACTCGAGGGCAGTGCCGAGTCTCACTATGTGCGTAGGCTGCTGCATGATTGTGGTAACCATGGCCTTTGTGCCTTAGTTCATCATCACAGAAGTTGCTCCGGTGAGTCCAACCGGTTAGCAAGAAGTTATCACAGTGGTGATACCCAAGATCTACAAGAAAACCTACAACACCTTAAGCAGCGGTTCCCAACTTCGCCTCTGCTGGCCGTTGGATACAGCTTAGGCGGCAATGTGCTCACTAAATATCTAGGGGAATATGGAGAAAACAGCCTACTCAAGCGCGGCGCTGTCATCTCGGCCCCCTTGAAGTTATCTGCCTGTGCTAAACGCTTAGAGAAAGGTTTCTCTAAGCTATATCAAAGTTATTTAATCAAACAGTTACAGCAAAAAGTCACAAATAAAATTAAAGATGATTCTCTGCGAGACGCGATGCCTGTATCCTTAGCACAAATTAGGCAGCTCGATACCTTTTACGCATTTGATCATAGGGTAACAGCCCCTCTTCATGGCTTTACTGGTGCCGATGATTATTATCAACAAGCCAGTGGCATCGACTACTTGTCCACAATATGCCAGCCGACCTTAGTGCTTCATGCTGCCGACGATCCCTTTATGACCGCCGACGTGATCCCTGCTGCAGATAAGATCTCGCCCCATGTCACTTACGAACTGCATGATCAAGGTGGTCATGTTGGATTTATTAATGGTGGCAATCCATTACGACCTAAGTATTATCTAGAGCAGAGAATACTTAATTTTTTATTAGTATTAGAGAGTGAAAACTAAAATGTTGGTTCCATATGATTCATTAGTGCAGCTTCCTACAGACACCTTCGAGACATTAATAAAAGAGTTTCTTTTCACTCAACTCGAAGACGGTAGCTTTTCAAACACCGATGCTGATGGTCTAAAAACTGCCATAAACCAGTGTAAACAGGCACTTAAACAGGGTATTCTGGTGGTAGAGTTTAGTGAAGAAGATGAGTCCATTGCGATTCGTCAACGAGAACAGCTAGGCCGCTAAAATTAAACCTTCAGATCAGCCAAGTTTGACCTTTGGTGACTGATTACCGTATAAATAGGGGTTCGCCACTAAATTCTTGTTTGTTTTTACAGCTTCCATTTAGGGAAAAATTAATGTCAGCAAAACACCCCATTATCGCAGTAACGGGCTCCTCAGGAGCCGGTACCACGACAACGACAAGGGCCTTCAAACATATATTTCGCCAGCTTGGGATCAATGCTGCGACAGTTGAGGGAGATAGCTTTCATCATTATACCCGTCCAGAAATGGAACTTAAGATACGCCAAGGGCAAACTGGTAATAAAAACATCAGCTATTTTGGTCCTGAAGCCAATGATTTTGATAAATTGGAGCAGTGTTTTAGTGACTACAGTGCAACAGGTCAGGGCGAAACGCGTTCTTATCTGCACACTTTTGACGAAGCGGTCCCCTTTAATCAGATGCCAGGCACATTTACCCAATGGCACTCTCTACCTGAAAATACCGATATGCTTTACTACGAAGGGCTTCATGGTGGTGTTAAGACTGATTCCTGCAATGTAGCCGAACATGTGGATCTGCTTATCGGCATGGTACCCATCGTTAATTTGGAATGGATCCAAAAGATCATTCGCGATACGTCGGACAGAGGTCATAGCCGTGAAAAAGTAATGGGCTCAATCGTACGTAGCATGGATGATTACATCAACCATATGACACCTCAATTCTCTCGTACTCATATCAATTTTCAACGAGTGCCAACGGTGGACACTTCAAACCCCTTCAGTGCTAAGAGTATTCCCACACTAGATGAGAGTTTTGTAGTGATCCGTTTTCGCGGCATAAAAAATGTCGATTTCCCCTATTATCTAAAAATGATAGATGGCTCTTTTATGTCTCGAATAAATACCTTAGTGGTACCAGGTGGCAAGATGTCACTGGCGATGGAGTTAATCCTAACCCCACTTATTCGGGATCTACTTGAGAAACGTAAGCAACTTTTATCTCTGGACAGTGAATAAGCTCTCAGATTTACTTAAGCTTTATTTAAGTATCTTCAAGTAGACTTTATCTCGTCGGGATTTCAGGCGAAAGACTGATGAGTTAGCATGCTCTTGGGAGTAAATTCCCCCATCTTTATCTGTTTGTTCTCTTGAGTATGCTGGCTATTCTAACCTCTTTCTATCATTGATAAGTAAATTCCACATCCATGCTTTATCTGTTTGTTCTCTTGAGTATGCTGGCTATTCTAACCTCTTTCTATCATTGATAAGTAAATTCCACATCCATGCTTTATCTGTTTGTTCTCTTGGGCTTGCTAACTATTTTAACCTCTTTCTATCATTGATAAGTAAATTCCACATCCATGCTTTATCCGTTTGTTCTCTTGGGCTTGCTAACTATTTTAACCTCTTTCTATCATTGATAAGTAAATTCCACATCCATGCTTTATCTGTTTGTTCTCTTGGGCTTGCTAACTATTTTAACCTCTTTCTATCATTGATAAGTAAATTCCACATCCATGCTTTATCTGTTTGTCCTCTTGGGCTTGCTAACTATTTTAACCTCTTTTTATCATTGATAAGTAAATTCCACATCCATACTTTATCTGACTCTTGGTTTATAAAAAGCTCTTGAATGCGGCTATTCTTTTCAAAAAAGGCCCTAGGATAAACAAATTCCTAGAACCTAGAACCTGCTAGTACTCAAGCCTAGAACCTCAAGCCTGGCCCTTGAAACGAAAAAAACCAGCCTCAAACTGAGACTGGTTTTATCATAACTTCAGTACTTGTTATTGAAGCGTTATCTCGCTCGCTTAGCGCTTATACCAATCAGTATAAAGATGTGATCGCTCAGCGAGAATTTAGCGCTTCTGAGGCAAGGCAACGAGTGAAGAACATAGTTACTCTACGTTTAAGCTCGTTAACATAGTATCGGATGCGCTAAAACTCGCCTGTAAGGAGTGTTTTTGGCTGTCTACTTCTGCGTTGAATGACCTCACAAGGGAATAACCATTCCATCATCCATTCGCCTTGAATTAGTTTGCCAAAAAACACTCTGAGTAGATCACTTTCTTATTCTGATTGGTATCATACGATACACCAGCAGATAGAGCACTGGCAGGATAACTAAGGTCAGTAAGGTCGAAGAGACAATACCACCTATCACAACCGTCGCCAGTGGACGCTGCACTTCTGCGCCTGTACCCACGTTCAGTGCCATAGGCACGAAACCTAAGCTGGCAACTAATGCCGTCATCAATACCGGACGCAGTCGTTGACTCGCACCTTGCTTAATCGCGTCGATAAGCACTAGCCCTTGCTGTTTAAGCTCCTTAATGAAACTTAACATCACCACACCATTTAACACGGCGATGCCTGAGAGGGCAATGAAGCCAATAGCCGCAGAGATAGACAGTGGCATATCTCTGAATACCAAGGCCATCACACCACCAGTTAGCGCAAGTGGCACACCGCTAAAGATGATTAGCGAATCTCGAACCGAACCGAAGGCGCTATACAGTAAACCAAAGATAAGCAATAAGGTGAGAGGAACTAAGATCATTAAGCGATTAGATGCCGACTCCAACTGTTCAAAGGTGCCACCATATTCACTCCAGTATCCGCTAGGCAGGTTAAGCTCTTTGCCCATCACTAGCTTAGTATCTTGAATAAAGGAACCCAGATCTCTGCCCTCTACGTTAGCGGTCACCACAACATGACGCTTACCACTTTGACGGTTTATCTGATTTGGACCGATTTTAAACTGGATATCGGCCACTTCCCCTAGAGGGACGTAGCTAAGATCTGGGTTTAGATCCGCAGGCAGTGCGATAGGCAAACTGGCTAATGCCCGCAGATCTTGGCTGATGTGATCTTCCATTCTCACCACTAGCTTAAAACGGCGATCTCCTTCATAGATAAGACCGACTGGTACGCCCGCAACCGCCGTCTGCAACGCTTGCTGCACATCGATTATCGTCAGACCTAGCAGGGCTAAATGATCGCGATTGGGCTCAATAGACAGAGTAGGTAAACCTGACATCTGTTCTACTCGCACGTCCTTCGCACCCGCTATTTTCTTAAATAGCGCTTCGGCCCGATCGCCTGCTTCCTTAAGCGTGTCCAGATCATCACCGTAGATCCGTAAAGCCACATCGGCCCTGACCCCCGCAATTAACTCGTTAAAGCGCATCTCAATAGGCTGAGTGAACTCATAGTTGTTGCCAGGAACTTGTTCAACATGCTCCCTGAGCTCATCCAAAAACTGCGCTTTACTCTTAGTCGGATCCGCCCACTCTGATCGTGGCTTGATGATCAAGATGGTATCGGCAACACTGGGTGGCATAGGATCGGTTGCCACTTCTGGGGTACCAATCTTTGAGAATACCCGCTCGACTTCATCGAGCTCGCCAATAACCAGCTCCAGCTTTTTCTGCATCTCGGTAGACTGTTCAAGGCCGGTACCTGTGATGCGCATGGCGTGCATAGCAATATCGCCCTCATCGAGCTTAGGTAAAAACTCAGAACCTAAACGGGTGATCTGATAGCCTGTCACTGCGATCAAGCCTATTGCGGTTAGCAAGATAACGGCCGGGCGCTTAAGCGAGAAAAACAACACAGGCTCATAGAGACTGCGCGCCTTCGCCATCAGCAAGTTTTCTTGCTCGTTAACCTTACCTTTAACAAAGAGTGCGATGGCTGCAGGCACAAATGTCACCGACAATATTAGCGCTCCAATAAGCGCCGCAACCACGGTAAAGGCCATCGGGTGGAACATCTTACCTTCGACACCGCTAAGGGCGAAAATGGGCAGATACACCAGCATGATAATCAGCACGCCAAATACGGCTGGGCGGAACACTTCACGGGTCGCCTCGAAGACGACTTTGACTCGTTCCTCTAATGAGAGTAACCGGCCATATTTATGCTGCGCCATACCGAGACGGCGCAGGGCGTTCTCTACGATGATCACCGCACCATCGACTATGATGCCGAAATCTATGGCACCTAAGCTCATTAAGTTGCCTGAGACCCGATTGGTTGTCATTCCTGTTATAGCGAACAGCATACTGAGTGGGATCACCAGCGCTGCGATAAGTGCGGCGCGAAAATTACCCAGTAGGGCAAATAAGACTACGATGACCAGAACAGCACCTTCGAACAGGTTTTTCTGTACTGTGGCAATGGTCTTATCGACTAAATTGGTTCGGTCATAAACTGCTTCCGCCACTATGCCTTCAGGTAGACTGGCATTCACTTCAGTGAGCTTATCGCCCACCTCTTTGGCCACCACTCGGCTATTCTCGCCTAATAACATGAAGGCAGTACCCAGTACTGTTTCTTCACCATTTTGGGTTGCGGCGCCAGTTCTTAACTGCTTACCGTAGAAGACCTCAGCCAGATCGCCAATACGCACAGGGGCATCGTCACGCTTAGTCACCACCACCTGACGGATCTCTTCCAGATCTTTAAGCTGACCAGGGGATCGAACTAACCACTGCTCGCCATTTCTCTCAATGTAACCGGCACCCGCATTACGATTATTACGTTCAAGAGCCGTGATGATGTCATTGACCGTGACCTTAAATGCCAACAGTTTACTGGGATCCGGTGCCACCTGATATTCACGTTCATAGCCACCCAGACTGTTAATCTCGGTCACTCCAGGCACTTTGACCAGCTGTGGACGAATGATCCAATCTTGAATGGTGCGCAGATCTTCGGCGCTGTATGGCGTACCATCCTCTTTTAATGCGCCATCAATGGCACGAATAGAGTAGGTAAATACCTCACCAAGGCCACTACTGACAGGGCCTAGTGCGGGCTCAGCTTCGGCGGGCAACTCACCACGAATGCCTTGTAAGCGCTCGGATATTTGTTGTCTCGCCCAATAGATATCAGTGCCTTCCTCGAAGATCACTGTAATTTGAGATAATCCATAACGTGAAATTGAACGGGTGTGATCGAGATTCGGTATCCCTGCCATGGCATTTTCAATCACGTAGGTCAGGCGTTGCTCCGACTCCAGCGGTGAGTAGCCGGGGATAGCCGTATTAATTTGCACCTGAACATTGGTAATATCGGGTACTGCATCAATAGGCAGCTTTAGGGTGTTGTAAACACCCAGTAACGCGACAAGCAAGGTTATCGCCAGTACAAGTAAGCGCCTTTTTAAAGCGAAGGAGATGATTGTATCCATGATTATTTTCTCCTAGTGTACGTGCTTAGCAGCATTTTTCATGATATCCGCTTTTAATAAATAACTATTTTCAGTGACATATTCACTGTCGATATCGAGACCTGTCAACACTTGGGTATAGACACCATCACTCTCGCCTAAGGTCAACATACGTACCTCAAAGGTGTTGCCATGCTTAACAAATACTGCAGGCTTATCCATGAAGGTTTGTAAGGCATCGACACGAACAGCCAAGGGCACTGCCTTGGTATGAGTTTCGATAACGGCCTGAATGTGCATACCGGGACGCCAGTGTCCATGTTCATTATTAATCACAGCGCGGACTCGGGCGATATGCCCCCCAGTCATGGTAGGCGCGATATAACTGATGGTACTGCTGGCAGAAGCGCTATTATGCTCATTACTATGACCACCAGCATTGGTTGCTTCATCGCTATGGTCATCACCTATGGTGACTTTCTGACCCAGTGATAGCTTTTCTATGCTCTTAGGAAAAGCAGATAGATCGATCCACACGGATGAAAGATCGCTGATACGAACAAGTGCACGGTTATAGGTATTATCCCCCAAACTCAATAACTGTTCGGTGATCTGACCGCCCGCAGGGCTCTTGACCTGATAACTCTGCAGCGTATTTGAGTTACGCACAGTGGCAATCACCTGCCCCTTGTGAACACTGTCACCTATGCTCACATGCATCTGCTCGATAACACCGGCATAGGGTGCGGTCACACTAAATTGCTTTTCAGTAATGGGAGCGACGATGCCAAACAAGGTGTCGGTAAAGATGAGTTGCTTGCTACTGGCTTGCTGAGTAGCAATGTTAGATAACGCCAAAAGGCGGTCGTTTATCTCAGTACGACCATTGTAATTTTCATAGTGCCAGTCATAAGACTCACCTTTAAAGCCTGCATGTACTTCGACTTCAAAGGAGTGAGGCTCGGCCACACTCTGAGTGCTGACCAGATACTCTCCCTCTGGGGTAAAACTAATTTTATCAGTTTTGCCACCAAGACGGTTAAGCAGCAGCTCCAGTTCGATGGCATCAGGCGCAACTTTTTCACCCTTATAGTAAGCATAAATACGCATCTCAGGTGGGATGCCTGACTCAGCCATGGTCACTTCTATTTCAAACTCACCACTATGCAACAGACGACCACCATGAGGCCCTTCGGGAATATGTTCCTCCTCCTCTTCATGGCCATGTCCGTGATCACCGCTAGCCCAAGCAGAACTCATGGGTAACACAGTGGTGAGACTGACTGTTGATAATGCGAAAACGACGGCCAAAAGTGCCGATGAAAGCTTGTTTAATTTGAGATTCATTATTTGTTCTCCTGTGCCAATTTAGGCTCAGTGTGTAACCCAACATTTAGCGGGTTATTTGAAATAGGGGATGTGTAAACATTTGAAAGTGCAGTGGTCATCGATTGCCCTGTAATACGCTCGAGCTCGAGTCTCTGCTGATAAACCGCCACTTTCGCTTCGATAAGTTCACGCTCAACATTAAACAGCTCAGTCTGTGCATCGACCAATTGCAATACATTGGCTTGCCCCGTCTGGTAAGCACTTTGGGTCTCCTTAAGCAGACGCTGAGCCAAAGGGAGAAGCTCCTCCTTGAGTTGAGAGGCTTGTCTGGCGTTGTTGATCATGATCTGGTGAATTTCGAGTAAGGTAAGCTTAAGTTGACCACGGGCCAGCTTTTGCTGCTCCATTGCCATATCTTCATTAGCTTTAGCGGCCAAAATATTACCTTGGTTTGGATTTGACAGTAGGATCGGCATAGAGAGGTTAAACATCAGGGCGCCGTCATCAAATCCATCATAACTGCGTACGCCAACACCTAAGGTAATATCATACTGAGCTTTGGACTCCTCCATGCGACGCTTGGCATACATTAACCGCTCGACACTTAACAATTGCAGGTATTGAGGTGCGGTTTCAATGGCGTTGAGCACACTGGCAGCGGTTGGAATTACCGTTATCATATCCAACTCCCCGACTACACGATCAAAATGAGCTTCACTGGACCACATGGCAGCCAATCTGTGTTTAGCGATTTGAGTGTCGCCCTCTAACGCTTGTTGAACGGCTCTGGCCCGCATTAACCTTAGCGCCATCTTAGTCACATCAGCCTGAGCGACTGCACCAGCCTTTGCCCGAGACTCAATGGTTTTTAGCGCCTTATCCTCAACCTCAATTCGTTTAAGGTTCCACGCTTGCAGCGCCTGAAGTCGCAAAACCTGATAGTAGGCCTGAGTAGCTTGAGACAAGATATCCAAACGAATCAACTCATACTCAGCTAACTTCTGACGTTCGCCAGCCTGAGCAAAATCGATCCGTCGCTGACGCTTATCACCAAGCTCAACCAACTGACTTAGCCCTAAGCTAATCTCGGCATTGTCCACCCCTTGCTTATCTCCTGTTCCGAGCACATTTTCCACTTCAACAGAAAACTCAGGATTGGGTGTGATGCCGGCTTGTATAGTCAAGGCCTCATTAACCCTTAACTCATAGGGAAAAGTCTGTAGCCGGATGTTGGACAAGAGGGTTTTTTCCAACACCCAAGACAAGGTAATTGCGTTATTGCTTGTTTCTGGTTGCGTATTAGTGCCTTGCTGAGTATCTGCTTGTGCAAAACTCATGCTTACAAATAGAACAAACATACACAGAACCACTGTCACCAACCCACGTTGGCAAGCAACAAATGTGATCTCTAGATATCTCTTCACGAGAATGAACTCCAGTTAATTAGCCTGCAAGTTTGAAGTTTATTAGGGTAAAAAAAGCGCTTAGCTCGTTCTACAAATACCTAATAAATCAGCGGTACAAAGCTATTACTTGAGTCTTTAACGCCTACTTTTTTGCACATCAAAATGTGCAGAGAATACTTGCTGATAGTTCGATAATATTACCGAATATCCTCAATTTCACTTATGAATAGACCCTAAGACTCAATCAAAAAATGATTAAATACTATGATAAATACCAATCGGTATAACTGAACTCACGCGTGAGGCGGGGGGATAGGCGGGGCGTAACTTCTATTTTGATAGAGAATCGAAAAAAGGTATACATCTTGACCAGGCATGAAGGCGGTCAAAAAGCTTAGCTCAATAGGAGGATGGCATGATGTATGAAAATCATCATCATCGTGCTCATCTTGTTCTGTCGCGGTTCTTGCATTAGCACAAGAATCTCCCACTTGGTGACAACAAGATGTTTGTTCTTCACTATTTTGAGTCATCAGAGCTTGCGATGCCTCTTGAGAGGTCTGCTCATTAATATGAATATCTGAAGCTACACAAGTAGGAAAAAGTTGCGACAGGAAAACCACCAGTAAGAGAACTAGTGTCAGCTTAGATTGTATGATCTGTGTTGATGCTTTAATACTAAACAAGCTTGGTTTCCAGTGTCTAAAAAATAATGGCATTAAACCAATAGGGTATTAAACCAGAGTCAGATTTTCAATTCTAGATAAATAACATCAATGTTCACCTGAGAGTGAACAAATATCAATTAAACGTGAGCAAGGTAGCAAAATAGCACAGAAAGAGAAGAGAAATACTCTAATTTAAATATCTATTACTCAACGATTAAAGATATGGACTCACGGAAAGGTTTATTTTGTTCATAGGTTTGCAGGCGCAACAGAAACTCGTCGGAACGATCGACATGCTCACTCAGTTTCAAGGCATGAATTGCTTTTTGTTGGATAAGAATCGCCGAATTAAAATCACCCGTTTCCGCATAGGCGGCTGCAAGGTTATCTAAATTAGTAGGATCTTCTTGATCGGCCTCGACTAAACGTTGAGCCAGTGCTAATGCTTTCTCACCATTACGGTACTTGGCTTCCGGACACGTAGCTAAGATCCACGCTACATTCCCTAATGATACTTCATCGCCTACAGCGCTAAAACGTTCGACTGCTTTACCACAATGACGCTGTACCCCTTCACCACCAGCAGCATAAATAAAGCCCAATCTGAATTCTGCCCACTTGCTGCCCCGCTCACTGAGCGCCAGATACCAACGCTCAGCGACCGTTAAATCCCGAGCAACAATATTACCTTCAAAAGAGAGATCTGCGAGGGTTTGTTGCGCTTTAATATGTCCCAGCTCTGCGGCCAATGACACCCATTTGATTCCGAGCAGTTGATCTTGTTCAACAAAACGTCCGGAAAGATACATTAATCCCAATAGAAATTGTGCCTCTTGCTCACCCTGTGTCGCTTTCAACTCAATATGGGCAAGTTTACTAGCAGCAACCGCTGTAGCGGGTTGAGGAATAGAGAAAGCATACGCTGCGGTGCTCATTATAGAAGTAATGACAAATCCAGCTGCAATAATTAACGGATGATATTTCACACACAACTCCAATGAAATAAGCAATCTAAAAGGACATATACCCAAACCACTGCAAGATGCTGCATTCAGCGAGTCGAGCAGTAACAAAACGAGAGCCAGTATACAAAATAAAAATAAAACTATGACAAAACAAGTCTTTTTTATAAATGGACTATAATTCAGCTAAAAATTGAGACAAAAGTGCAACTGACAAGAAAATAAAAGAAAAGTTCCCCCACAAATTAAAATAAGATGTGATTCACTCTGCATTGTTTAGTCATTCCCCATGCCTGCATGCTTTATTAGTTGACTTATATCACTAATGTATCAAAATGCTCGGCAATTTATACCCACCAACTACATGTATAAATAGCACTTGAGTTACATTCATTTTGTCTAAATTTAGACCTCCATCTAAGTTTTACGGACTTAATTGACGTAAACTGCTTATTTAGCATATTCTTGTATTTAATTTAAACAGTCGAGGAACACAGGCATGGCTCTTATTGGTAAGCCTAAACCAGATCCTACTTTGGAATGGTTTTTATCACACTGTCACATTCATAAGTATCCAGCCAAAAGCACTTTGATCCACGCTGGTGAAGAATCTGATACTCTTTACTATATCGTCAAAGGCTCAGTCGCTGTTTTAATCAAAGATGAAGAAGGTAAAGAGATGATTCTCTCTTACCTGAACCAAGGCGATTTTATTGGTGAACTTGGTTTATTTGAAGAACAAGCTGAGCGTACAGCTTGGGTTCGCGCTAAACAGCCTTGTGAAATTGCTGAAATATCTTACAAGAAATTTAAGCAACTAATCCAAGTTAACCCTGAAATTTTGATGAAGCTTTCATCTCAGATGGCCTACCGTCTGCACAGCACTAGTCAAAAAGTCGGTGATTTAGCCTTCCTTGATGTTGCTGGGAGAATTGCCCAAACATTACTACATTTGGCGAAGCAGCCTGATGCAATGACTCACCCTGATGGCATGCAAATTAAGATCACTCGTCAAGAGATTGGTCAAATTGTAGGTTGTTCACGTGAAACTGTTGGCCGTATTCTCAAGATGCTTGAAGAGCAAAGTTTGATTCAAGCTCACGGTAAAACAATCGTAGTATACGGCACTCGCTAAGCTAACTTTCAGTTAGCTTTAAGATAGCTTCGATAAAATGGCCTGAGATTATCTCAGGCCATTTTTTTGGAGAAATGCTAATGACAAGAGCTCAATTATTTGGCTTATTAGCTCTTGCGACCTTACTACCTATAACATCTCTTGCTACTACGCTTATCGAACTTGAACACAACCAAGCCAAGCAGTTAGTTAGCACTGGTATGATCCTTTCTCTTGATGTCACCTTAACCAAGACAAAATCTTTTTGTTTTGGCAAACTCATTGATGCCCACCTTTATCAAGACGAAGGAAAATGGCGTTATGATTTGCAAATTAAGGCGCAACGTGGCCAAATCATAGATCTAAGTCTCGATGCCAGCACCGGACAACCTAATCCTTATAAATCACTGCCTAGTGAATGCCGGGCTTTTGAAAAGTAACCCCTGACTGCATCTACTCCTATGATACTTTTTTATTGACAGGTTCCTATGAAATTACTGCTCGTTGAAGATAATGAATTGCTTGTTGCAGAGTTAGAGAAGCAATTAAAACAAGCCGGATACGTCACGGATGTAACCGATAAGATCAGTGAAGCCGATTATCTGCTTAAAGAAACACATTACGATTGTGTGATTTTAGACATAGGCTTACCTGACGGTAATGGTTTAGAGCTCTTGACTCGATGGCGTAATCAAGGCATTAACACCCCCGTCATCATGCTAACGGCAAGAAGTCAGTGGCATGAAAAAGTCGAAGGTTTCAATGCTGGCGCTGATGATTATTTAGGCAAGCCTTTCCATACTCAAGAGCTATTAGTAAGGATCAATGCTCTAATACAAAGAGCGCACGGAAAAGCGAACACTCCCTCTAAAGAGCTTAGCTTTGCTGGCGTGACTTTAGATGAAGATCAGCAGACAGTACTGGTCAATGAGGAGAAGTTCGAGCTCACAGCAATGGAATTTAGGTTACTGAAGATATTCATCATGTCACCTAAAAAACTTCTCTCAAAAGCTCAGCTCACAGATAAGTTATATCAGTTTGATGATGAAAAAGAGAGTAACGTGGTTGAAGTATATGTCACTCACCTACGTAAGAAACTCGGTAAAACCAGCATTGAAACACGTCGCGGCCAAGGGTATATCTTCCACGGCATTAGAGAATGATATCAATCAAGACTAAGCTCAGCCTCTGGTTAACGGGTTTAGTCATCTTATCTACCGCTGTTGGCATCGTCTTTTTTGAAACCATGCTGCGCCAAGCCTTTCATGACTCCATTATTGCCAGATTGCAGGAAGATATTGAACAAGTGATGTTAGCAACACATCTTGATGGTGAACAGCTAAGCATAGATCAGAGTCAACTTTCCGGATTTTATAAGCCAGTATTTTCAGGACGATATTATCAACTTGATTTTGCAGATCAAGAGATCCGATCTCGCTCTTTATGGGACCAAAGACTTGATATAAAAAAACTCACTCTTGGGGAAACTCGAGTGTGGCAAGCCAAGGGTCCCTTAAACCATGATATACAACTGCTCTCCATCGGATTGGGCTCTAAATCAGTGGATGTCAATGCAACCTTAACCGTTGCTCAAGACTTAAGTATTGGACGTAAGGTTTTCACTCAAATTTATGGTACTAAATTTGGTGTCAATTTGGGCATGTTATTAATGATGATAGCGGGAATATTCTTAGTCTTAAGGCAATCCTTTAAGCCAATAAATCAGATACAAGACGCACTATCTAAGCTCAGAGAGGGAGAAATAACCTCACTGGAAGTTAACCAGCTTCCCTCAGAACTGCGTCCCCTAGCTGTCACTTATAATGACCTATTAACCTATTCAAGTAAGCAAATGGAGCGCAGTCGCAACAATATTGGCAATCTAAGTCATGGACTTAAAACACCACTGGCCGTCATGCAACAGCAAGTTGAAGCTTTAGGATTAAAAGATCCTGACTCCGCAATCGCACTGCAGAAGCAGTTAGATCTTGTCCATAAGATGATAGAAAGAAAGTTAGCAGCAGCTAGGATCACGGGGGATATGTTACCTGCTGCACAGATGCAGATCCCCAAAGATCTTCAAGATTTGAGTAAAACATTAACAAAGGTACATTTTAATAAACAGATCATCTGTACCTTCGACATCCCAGAGACGCTCACCCGACTTCCTATACATAGAGAAGATGGAATGGAGCTTATCGGAAACTTACTCGACAATGCTCATAAATGGGCAAAAGAACATGTTGAAGTGAGCATAATCAATGATGACAAAGGTATTAGTTTAGTCATTGAAGATGATGGATCAGGCGTTGCCGATAATGAGTTAAATCTCCTCACTACTCGAGGTAAACGTTTAGACGAAGCGACTATCGGTCATGGCCTTGGACTCTCAATTGTTAAAGATATTGCCGAACAATATGGTATACAACTCGCCTTTACTAGAAGTATGAAACTGGGTGGTTTGCGGATAAAGCTGGAGTTTTAAAAGCATCAAAGTTACTGAAACCAAAAGGCCGTCACTTTAGACGGCCCTATTATCGCTATACTTAGCTAACACTTAATGTTTAGCTTACATTAGTGCTTTCAAAGATCTTATCTGCAGAAGCCGCCACAAAGCCAGTATAGAGTTCACCGTCAGCCTTAGGGTAACGCAATGCAAATTCATAAAAACAGCTTGGGATCGACTTCTGAACGTCTTTAAAACTAACTTCTATCTTATCTGCCATCGTTGAAGACTGCTCAAGTAAGACTTCAGCCGACCCTTTCACTTCACCACCCGCCGAGTTCAAAATGAAATCACCTTTTTTCAAGGTTTCATTCACATCTAGAATTGTCGAGTATCCAGGAAGGTGATTAATTGAAATTGTAAAGTGGTTAGCACGGTAACCAAAGGCTGCCACCCAAGCCGCGTATTCACTCTCGGCAAGTAGCGCTTCATAGGTAGTAAAATCAAGATCCCAATGACGCCCTGAATAGAGAAAGTTATCAGCAGTGGTCGCTTCAATATCAATCTGTTCGACTAAGCCTTTAATAATACTCTGCAACTGCGGGCTAAATGTTTCAACCATCAATTCAGAGATAAACACCTTAGGCTGAGTCGGATCTGGGTGTTCGAAATGTTTAGCTTTCAACTTTTTTGTTTCGAAGTGGTAATCGCCACTGTCTACGTATCCCAAACTTTCAAAATGAGCGGCTAAAACCGTTAAGTTGACCTTATCAATATTGAACGTACGCAAAGCGATATGATCATTGATGAGCGTTTCTCCCATTGACAAAAGTTGATGAACCTTAGCTGCAGAAGGCGTCATCTCAACATAATCATTCCATAGGGATTCAAATAGCTTGTTAACATTGGTGTGCATTTATTTATCCTTAACAACATCGTGTTACTCAGTCATAGCCGAGCTATGCTGCTTTATTATTTTCACGATATAGGTACAGCGAGAGTAAAGTGGTTTAAACCTATCTGACTTTCTGTACTGGTTATAAAAAAGGGAGGCTGCGCCTCCCATCATATTTTTAACAATTATATACTTAAACCCGGACTCAAACTCGTGGGTAGGCTGACACTATCAGCTTCAACAGAAGCAACGGGATAAGCACAGTAATCCGCAGCATAAAATGCACTTGCTCTGTGGTTACCCGATGCGCCAACACCACCAAATGGTGCAGCACCAGAAGCACCTGTGATCTGCTTATTCCAATTAACGATACCCGCACGGATACGTGCTAAGAAGTATTCGTAATCGTCACGATTATCAGCAAGAATACCGGCAGATAGGCCATAACGCGTCTTGTTGGCTAGCTTTATAGCCTCATCAAAGTCTGTATAACGAACCACCTGAAGCAGAGGACCAAAATATTCTTCATCTGGCAACTCAATCACTTGAGTGACATCAATAAGTCCCGGTGAAACCAAACCAGTGCCCGCTTCAAGATGTGTTAACTCAACCAAAGAGCTGGCACCTAATTTAAGTAAAGTGGTTTGAGCTTCAACCATGCCTTTCGCGGCTGTTTCTGAGATCATAGATCCCATAAATGGCTGAGGTTGACTGTTCCAAGCACCTACTTGAATGCGCTTAACGGCATCAGCAAGTTCTGCCAGTAATGCATCACCCTCAGCGCCCTTCTCAACATAGAGACGACGCGCACAGGTACAACGTTGACCCGATGAGATATATGCTGATTGGATAATGTCATGTACCGCGGCTTTAGTGTCTTTAACCCCTTTGATGATTAGCGGATTATTGCCGCCCATCTCTAAGGCTAAAATTTTACCCGGCTCACCAGCATATTGCTGGTGCAAAATATGACCAGTACGAGAGCTTCCCGTAAAGAATAAACCATCGATTTGCGGGTGTGATGCTAACGCTTTACCTGTGTCAACTTCGCCTTGAACCAAGTTAATGACACCTATTGGTAATCCGGCTTTTTCCCAACATTTTAGCATTAGTTCTGCCACTTTAGGCGTCAGTTCCGATGGTTTAAAAACCACGGTATTCCCCGCAAGCAATGCTGGTACTATATGGCCATTTGGCAGATGACCGGGGAAGTTATAGGGACCAAACACAGCAACCACACCATGGGGCTTATGACGTAGAACGGCACGTCCCGCGGGTATATCGCTCTCAGTGCTGCCGGTACGCTCTTTATAAGCCGCCACTGAGAGACCTATCTTACCTATCATGGCACTCGCTTCTGTTGCAGTCTCCCACTGAGGCTTACCGGTTTCCTGGGCGATAACTTCTGCTATCTCAGCTTTGTTTTCTTCGAGCTGAGCCCGGTAAGCTTCAACGATCGCCAGACGCCCTTCAAATCCAAGCATAAACCAATCGAACTGTACTTCACGAGCCGCTTCAACCGCTGTATTGACCTGTTCTGTTGTTGCGGTTTTACTGCTCCAGATCACTTCATTATTAGCGGGATTTTTAGATGTCACATCGTGACCTAGACCAGCAATCCACTGGCCGTTTATAAATTGAGTCATTATTTTTTCCTACATAGCCAAAATACGAATTTGCTCACCTTGCTTAACCAGCAAGCCTGCCGCTAACTCAGGTGAGATAACAACCTCGTCACTCTCTTGACTAACAAGCAGTGTCGAAGAGGCCGCACGATAGTCCGCTAATTGTGTGTTTGAGATGACATAGTTAATGTCAGATGCTGCTGGTACGCCAATTGTGACTGTCAGTAAACGGCTCTCTTTGACCGCTCGGATATCATTAATATTACATTCGACTGTTGGACCACCATCGAAAATATCCACATAGCCACGACACCTGAAACCCTCAGCCTGAAGTAAACTCAACGCAGGACGAGTATTAGAATGCACCTCACCGATCACCTTTTGCGCCGCTTCGGGCAATAGGCACACATAGACCGCATTTTTAGGCATCATTTCAGCCATAAAGGCTTTCTGACCAAGACCAGAAAGATAATCCGCTTCAACGAAATCGATCCCTAAGAAATGCTTTTGTAGCCAATCATAAAATGGGGAGTTACCCTCTTTATCACTTTCTCCACGCATCTCAGCGATCACAATTTCACCAAATCTCTGCTTATGTTGGGCTAAAAACAGGAAGCGACTACGGGACAACATACGGCCATTGTTATTCTTACGATATGATCCGCGTAAAAACAGCGTACACAGCTCTGCTGCACCGGTGTAATCGTGACACAAAGTCAATGTCTCAACCTCATTTCGAACTTCTATCTGCTCGGAATGATATACCTCTGTACCTAACCTGTAATGGTAGAAGGCATCCACCATTCCAACAGCAGCCTCTATACCACATGTACCAACAACTTCACCCGTTTCGGTGTCTTCAAGTACCATGAGATAACCTTCATCAAAAGGTTTATCCACCTCTTTTAGAAATGAAGCTTCTACTCTGGATATTTTGCTTCTAAGTAGTGCTTCATTGACAGGCAATGATGTAAACCCGTGGCCAGATTCTTCAGCTATCTGATACAGCGCGTCATAATCGCTAGATCGTATAGGGCGTATTATTAACATCTCTGAGTCTCCTCACTTTCACTCTCTACTTAACCTTACTTGTTTTAGTTACGACAAGTGTTAATGGGTTAAGATTCAAGTATTCCTAATGACCAAAAAAGAGTATTGGACTCACCAACACTCTATATGCCAATTAGGCCGCAACGACTTTAGCGACGGCACGCTCAAAGCGAGCTAGACCTTCAGCAATATCAGCTTCTGGAATAACCAGTGAAGGGGTTAAACGTATCACGTTAGTACCCGCAATTAGACACATTAGTCCTTCACTCACTGATGCAACTAGGAACTCTTTAGCACGTCCTTGATATTTATCATTCATTGCAGCACCAAGCAGTAGACCTTGTCCACGAACTTCAGAGAACACCTGGTATTTATCATTAATCTTGTTCAAACCATCACGGAGCAGTTGTTCACGAAGCTTAACGCCGTTAAGAACTTCAGGAGTATTAACAACATCCAAAACTGCATTCCCGATAGCACAGGCTAGTGCATTACCACCATAAGTAGAGCCATGAGTACCGATCTTAAGGTGAGCCGCAATCTCTTTAGTTGTCAACATAGCCGCGATAGGGAATCCACCACCGAGCGCTTTAGCTGTCGTCAGAATATCAGGCACTACGTCGCCGCGCATGTAAGCATAAAGCTCACCAAGACGACCAACACCCGTTTGCACTTCATCAAATATCAGCAGGGCGTTGTACTTATCACACAAGGCTCGAACCGCTTTTAGGAACTCCGGATCGGCGTCAATAATTCCGCCTTCACCTTGAAGAGGCTCCATCATCACCGCACAGGTTGTATCAGAGAATACAGCTTCTAAAGCTGCAATATCATTGAACGGTACGTGGGTAATACTTTGTGGTTTAGGGCCGAAACCATCAGAATAAGCTGCTTGTCCACCGACACTAACGGTAAAGAAAGTACGACCATGGAAAGCTTTGTCGAACGCGATGATTTGATCTTTCTCTGCACCAAACTTGTCCATGGCATAGCGACGAGCAAGTTTAAGTGCCGCTTCGTTTGCTTCGGCACCTGAATTTGCAAAATAGACACGATCAGCAAAAGTTGCATCGACTAACTTAGTTGCAAGTGCTAAAGCTGGCTCATTGGTCATCACATTAGACAGATGCCAAAGCTTCTCACCCTGCTCTTTCAGTGCGCCTACCAAAGCTGGGTGACAATGACCCAAACAGTTAACGGCAATACCACCCGCAAAATCGATAAACTCATTACCCTCTTGATCCCAAACTCGGCTTCCTTCTCCACGAACAGGAATAACAGCCGAAGGCGCATAATTAGGCACCATCACCTCATCAAACTGGGCTCTTGTCAGGGTCTTGTTTACGCTCATACCTTCTCATCCTTTATTGTTGTGATGGCTCTGAAAGCCACTATGCCCGCATTTTTCTTTATAACAACTCATGATAGCGGTGCTTATTTTCATTACTTAATAGACATTAATAGCGAAAATGTGATCAAAACGCCAGTTTCTTACACCCAACTAAGATCTATTGCACACATTTATTGCATAAAGAGTTGAGTTTAAGAATTATACAAGCGTTTATAGCGGGGGTTTCGAGCATAATTAGTCATAAAAAAAGTTATTCGAAACCATTTCATCTAACTATTCACCAAAATCGCATAGTTAACAAATAAAGAACCTTAAATAATGCTAAGTTAACCACTAATAACCATCAGCTTTAAGTGTAGACAATCCCTTTGTTGTTTTACCTCTAATTGAAATAATGTTTAACCTTGGTAAATCCTCAAAGGAGATCAGATTATATCTAGCTTGCGATAGTTTTGACCTTTGAGCCTAATTAACTCTTGTTCACTCAACTCATAATAGTCGAACATAATGCGCTTTTCTTGGGGATCGAGCTGTCTCATCTCTTCTAATAGCACCACTTTAGCGTAGCAATTTGCTCTAGCGACAATAGAAGCATTTTCTGAGAGATCTTTATAACTCAAGTTATTGTCTAATTCGGCCATCACTGACGCCATTGCACTGTCATTAAAGTTTAACTCTTGTAATAGCTGCCAGTTCAATCTATCACCGTGGTGTATGACTAATTCATACACCTTCTGTGATGGAAACTCAGTAGCTAAAACGGCATCATAGAGTTCTTTGTCTCTGCTATTACTGGCTTCACGCAACCAAAGTCCCCATATTTCCTCAAACAACAAGGCACTATTTTTCAATACAACAGAAGGCCCTAACTGACTTAACAAGGTACAGGTATAAACAAATGCGCCATCTTTTTCGTGGAGTTTTGCCAGAGCCTGAGCCGCGATCGCACTCACCATGGAGTAGCGCCACAGCTTTCGAGTGGTCCACAGTAAATTTGCATGACCCGAAGGTAGCCAGTTTCTTAAACAAAAATAGGGGACCAATAATTTAATATTTTCAATACCGATAAAATTAAGCACCAGCTTTAGATCCGTCACTTTCACATCAGACCCTTTTGGACGCCGATGCCTGAAAGAGGGACTGTTTACAATGTTAAGAAGATCCCTGACTAGCCATGACTCATTAGCGATTAAAGGGCGCAAACGATTAATATCAAGATTATCCCCTTGCAAGAGCTCTAACATCAATAACTGAGCTTCATTAATTCCAGCACTTCTTATAACTGAATCTACCGAAGCCAATCTATGTTCCACAGCATTACTCACGGTTTCAATTAATTGGTGCGATACACGATCAAATACGTGTTTTGCCTCAATCTGTTTAGCTAACCTCCCTAATACAGCCTCACGCTCTATGGCCAGCTTATTGGCGTCACTCTCCAACTCTGCATCCAGTTCATCAAACATAGAATCAGACTTTTGCTTGTCCACAATCAACTGCTGATAAAGTCTATGCTCTATTTCAATAACCTTACCTGGCCTCACTCCACCTGCCACCGATATCGCCACTGTCCATTGTTCCTCAAAAAGGTATAAGTGATAATTTAGCACTTTTTCTTAACAACATTCATAAATTACCGATAAATAACAGGTTAAATCTTGTCATTCAACAAGTAACTCGTGAATTAAGTCGCTTTCGAGCTTTTTTCTATCCTCTAAACAAGAAAGCCTCCGGATGGAGGCTTTCTTGTTTAGTCAGAACTAAGTGTATTATTTAAGTTCCTGTTCAAACAGCTTATAGATTCGACGATACTCATCTAGCCAACTAGATGGTTCCTTGAAGCCATGTGGCTCAACAGGATAGATGGCCGTTTCGAACATAGGCTTTTCCAGCTCAATCAAACGTTGTACTAAACGAACGCTATCTTGAAAAAAGACATTGTCATCGAGTACTCCGCTCATTATCAACAGTGGTTTTTGTAGACCTTGAGCATATTCAATCGGCGAACTACGCTCATAAGCGATAGGATCGACATCCGGCGTGTTAAGGATATTTGAAGTATACGGTGCATTATAATGCGCCCAGTCAGTTACCGGACGTAAAGCTGCCCCAGCTTGAAATAGCTCAGGCTCGTTAAATAGCGCCATAAAAGTCAAGAAGCCACCGTATGAACCACCATAGGTACCAACCTTATTAGCGTCAACATTCGCGTTTGCAGCCATCCAGCTTACGCCATCTTTTAGATCTTCAACTTCTGGCGTGCCCATTTGACGATACACAGATGTACGCCAATCACGGCCATACCCTTTTGAACCGCGATAATCCATATCCATCACCACATAACCCTGTTGGGTAAGTAAGTTATGGAACATAAACTCTCGGAAGTACCCAGAGAAGCCATAATGAGCATTTTGCAGGTACCCAGCCCCATGGTTAAAAATCACCGCAGGATACTTGTCTGCCTGGCTCTTATCATACCCTTGTGGCAGATAGACTCGGGCATACACGTCATCAGCACCATGGCTTGATGCCACGGTGACAACCTCAGGCGCTTGCCAAGGATAGCTTTTGAAAGCAACACTGGTGTAAGAAGTCATCTTTTTAAGCTCGCCGCCAATAGGCTGTAAATAAAGCTCACTCGGCTCTGTACGACGAGAAGCATTGAGTAGCAAACTCTTACCATCCGGGCTCAAGCTGTAATCTAGCTGACCATCCCACAGAGTTAACTGCTCATCTTTACCTGTATTGATTTCAACACGATAGACATTATCTATACCAGGGTGACGTTTGTTCGCCTTGTAGTAGATAAACTGAGCTTTAGGGCCAAGGGTAATGTCACTAACGACATACTTACCTTGGGTCAAAGGCCCTGCTTGTTTACCTGCACGCTTAAGATAGATATGGGAATAACCGGTCTCTTCTGACAAATAGTAGAGATCATCGCTGTCTGGCAACCAACCAAATTGATTAAAGTTATAATTAATCCAAGCATCATCATGCAATCTATGTTCAGTCTTAAGTGAGCCTTTAGCCAGATCCAATGTCGCTATCCAGCGATCTTTATTGTCGATAGCTTCCAACATTATAGCAACTTGGTTCTCAGTGTTTTGCCACTGAATAGCGCTTTGTTCCCAGCCCCAATCTTGTATTAACTGAATTTTACGCGGCGCGCGTTCGCTCTTATAGGACCCGCCCTTCGCCTTGGCATTTTCAGCCTTAACGTCAGCTAACACATCTTCATCGAAGCCCTCAAGCCCTTCGATGGTGATAGACCGTTCGGTATGAGTATCGAGATCTAATAACATTAAACGCTCACCCGGATTTTGATCTTCCGCTACACGCGCTCTAGCAGGTACAGCATCAACATACCCATCTTTTCCAAGATAGTTAGGCATGATGTCATGTTCATCACGCCAGCTATATTTTTTATCCACTAATGAAAGCAGTACAAATCGTCCATCCGGTGAGACGCTTAAGTTTGAGACCGTTTCACTATCTCCGAGATACCAAACTTTACTCGCCAGAGTTGGATCTTGTTCAGCTAAGTCTGCCTTGTACTGCTCTCTCTTCTTATCATTATCGTGTTGCTGTGCTACATATTGGATCAACCTATGTTGCTGCTTAGCAATATAGCTTGAAGGCTCTTCTACAACCTTAGGTTTAGCTGACATTTTGATGCTGGCAACTTGCTCATGCATCCCCGTGTAATGGTGAATACGATAGATGTCATTTCCTTGCCAATAAGCGATATCACCATTATTTAAAAAGCGCACGCCATTAATCGGTACATTTTGTCTAGTCAGTTGTGAAATCAAGCCCGAACTTAACTGTTTTACAAAGACGTTACCTTGATAGATATAGGCTTTTTTGGCTTTATTGTTATCAAGCACCCCATACTTCTGAGAGGCTTTGTGTAGCTCATTGAGCGACAATTGAGTGGCTTTACCATCACTTAACGCTTGTTCATAGTAGCTTTTAACTGGGTTACCATGAGCTTGTCGAACAAAATAGATTGACTGACTATCATCTCCCCAATATGCACCTTTGGCTAATATTCCCATCCAATCAGGATTAGCCATAATCTGTTTTAGGCTTAATGCTTCATTGACCTTAGGGGGAGTGGCGAGTAAAACCAGACTTTGTGATTGGCTAATCTGCTTGCTTACTGCTTGATCACTTGGGGTGGCCATACAGCCACTTAAAATGGCAATAGCCAGGACACTAAGTCCCGAATGTCTTATCAGACTTGTCATTATGCTTCCTTTTTTATTCTTCAATGATCCTAACCATCTCAAATAGAGAGTCGTACTGCGTCATTGATATTATTTTGCGATATTTATATCACAAAATAGACACTATTTAGTCTGAAAAATAAGGAAAACTTGTAACAAGCTGAGAAAGTTAAAGTGCGAAGGGCTTCAGACTCTACAAGGATTGCATTAACCTAAGTTAAGAAAGTTCTGCAATAACTCATGCCCTTGTTCAGTTAGCACTGACTCAGGATGAAACTGTACCCCATAAATAGGCAAGCTGATATGACTCATTGCCATAATTTCACGTCCGTGAGTCTCATCATCAAACCAGGCGTCAAGGGTAAAGTTATTGGGCAAGGATTCAACCAACAAAGAGTGATAGCGCGTCACTGTCAGTGGCTGATTTAATTCGCTGAAAAGTCGCTCACCGGAATGACCAATGTTGCTGATTTTACCATGCATAACTCGTTTGGCACGTATAACTTGAGCACCGAAGACCTGCGCGATAGCTTGATGACCTAAACACACTCCTAGAATAGGCAGCTTTCCTGCAAAATATTCGATAGCGGCTAACGATATTCCAGCTTCATTAGGGCTACGTGGACCCGGAGAGATAACAAGATGGGTTGGCGCTAATGCCTCTATTTCAGTAATGGTGATCTCATCATTACGCTTGACCACGACCTCTTGACCTAGCTGCTGGAAATATTGCACTAAGTTAAAAGTGAAAGAGTCGTAGTTGTCGATCATTAAAAGCATAAAGCGGTCCGAAATATGTAACGATAAAGCCTAGTAATTTGCCGCAGATGCTACCACAGAGTCCTGTTTGGATCACCACACATGACACTAAATGGCGATGCTTAAGCCGAGATAAATATGCATAAAAAAAGCCAGTCATATGACTGGCTTCCTTTTATTAGTTAAAAACTACTTAACCAATGTGAGATGACCTCGACGTTTTGGCTCTGATACTTTGGAACTATCATCGACAGACTCCTCAGTGACAAGTTTATCTTTTGCTTCTTCAACAACAGATAAACCTGACTCAAACTCCTCACCTTCAAGTTGATATGCATCTTCTAAGTCAAAAACAGTGCCGGCACCATTTTCTCTAGCATAAATAGCAACTATCGCAGCCATAGGAAGAACAACTTGTTGAGGAACACCACCAAAACGTGCATTGAACTCAATATACTCATGTCCTATCTGTAGGTTATCTACAGCAGAAGAGGTAATATTAAGAACAATTTGACCATCTTTCACATATTGTTGTGGAACCTGAGTACCTGGAACGTAAGCATCAACAACTACATGTGGGGTCAGCTCGTTATCCATTAACCAGTCATAATATGCTTGCAGCAAGTATGGACGATTCGGGGTCATAGACATAATTTAGTCACCCATGCGCATTTCGCGCTCGGCTTCAGTCAATGACGCTTTAAATGATTCACGATCGAATAGCCGTGTCATATACGCTTTAACTTCTTTAGCTGTACGAGTATCGAGTTCGATGCCAAGAACAGGTAAACGCCATAGCAGCGGACCTAAGTAACAATCTGCTAAACCAAACTCTTCCGCCATAAAATATGGCATCTCATTAAATATTGGTGCGATAGACGTTAAGCCTTCTTGCAACTCTTTACGAGCCGCATCGGCACGGTCACCACTGCGGATACGTTCCACTAATGAGTACCAATCCTTTTGGATTCGATGCATCATCAAGCGTGTACGTCCACGGGATACAGGATAAACAGGCATTAGAGGCGGATGAGGAAAACGCTCATCCAAATACTCCATAATAATTCGAGAATTATAAAGTATTAGTTCACGATCAACCAAAGTTGGCACTGTGTTATAAGGGTTCAATTCGATTAAATCTTCAGGCATATCATTTGGTTCAACCTGAAGTACATCAACTGTAACTCCTTTTTCAGCTAAGACGATACGAACTTGATGACTATATAGATCGTCAGCACCTGAATACAGGGTCATGATTGAGCGTTTATTGGCAGCAACAGCCATTGATACCCTCCGAGATTTTATGGGAAAAGCAAAAAAACAAAAAGCAAAACGAGGGGCAAAGCCCCCCGTTTACAGTATGCGAATAATACATTCTAACCTTTCTAAAGATTAGTGTACATCTTTCCAGTACTCTTTCTTCAACAAGTAAGCTATCACGAAGAAGATAAACAGGAAGCCCATCACCCACCAACCTAAGCTTTCACGCTCAAGCTTAACAGGGTCGCCCGAATAAACGAGAAATCCTGTGATGTCTTGGACAACCTGATCATACTCTTCAGCAGTTAACTTGCCACCAGTAGCAACTACAGTACCATCTTCTTGCATAACAGGCAGGCCTTGCAGCTCTTGCAGAACATGGGGCATACCCACTGCTGGGAAGACAGTATTGTTGACACCAAAAGGACGATTTTCATCATGGTAGAAACCTTTCAGATAAGAGTAAATCCAATCTTCACCACGAACTCGAGCAACCAAAGTCAGATCAGGTGGAGCAGCACCAAACCATTTAGCGGCATCTTTCGTCGGAATGGCATTCTCCATCAAACTACCAGGTTTGATGTTGTCATCGAACATGTACTTAGCACGCATATCATCTAGTGGGATGCCTAAGTCATTCGCGACACGGTCATAGCGCTGGTATTGAGTACTATGACAACCTGCACAGTAGTTCTGGAAGCTATCCAAACCACGCTGAAGCGACTCTTTATCATGTAGATCAATATTTGCACTTTCTAAATGCACATTAGAGCCAGCAGCAAACGCTAAGGACGGTATTAAGGTAACTAATGCAATAATTAATTTTTTCATTAGTGAGTCAACCTCTCTGGTACAGGCTTAGTCTTCTCATTCTTACTGTATATCCAAAGGAATACGAAGAAGCCGAAGTAAGTCAGAGTAAAGATTCGAGCGGCAATGGTCAGTTCTGGAGTTGCGGGTACAACACCTAAGTAACCCAAGACCACAAATGACACGGCAAACTGAGCAATGTTCAGCTTATGAGTCAAGCTACGGTAACGAACCGACTTCACCTTACATCTATCTAACCAAGGCAATACAAACAGTACTGCAATCGCAAGTCCCATACCGATAACTCCGAATAACTTATCGGGTATCGCACGTAAGATGGCATAGAAAGGGGTAAAGTACCAAACTGGTGCAATATGATCTGGGGTCTTCATTGGATTCGCCGCTTCGAAGTTCGGCTTCTCAAGGAAATAGCCGCCACCTTCAGGCATAAAGAACAACACATAACAGAAGACAATCAGGAAGCCAGCGACGCCCATAATATCTTTAACAGTATAGTAAGGGTGGAATGGGATACCATCGATAGGCCAACCGTTCTCATCTTTGTTCTTCTTAATTTCGATGCCATCGGGGTTGTTAGAACCTACCTCATGCAATGCAATTAAGTGCAAGAAAACTAAAACAACCAGAACTAAAGGCAATGCAATAACATGCAGTGCAAAGAAGCGATTAAGCGTTGCCCCAGAGACGACAAAGTCACCACGAATCCACAAGGTTAGATCATCACCAATAACAGGGATTGCACCAAACAAGGAGATAATAACCTGTGCGCCCCAGTAGGACATCTGACCCCATGGTAGCAAGTAGCCCATAAAGGCTTCAGCCATTAGCACTAAGAAAATCAGCATACCAAAGAGCCATAATAGCTCTCTAGGCTTCTGGTATGAACCGTAGATGATGCCTCGGAACATATGCAGATATATCACCAAAAAAAATGCCGAAGCACCTGTTGAATGCATATAACGTAGTAACCAACCATACTCAACATCACGCATGATGTATTCGATTGAAGCAAAAGCACCTTCAGCCGTAGGTACATAATTCATGGTTAGCCAGATCCCTGTCAGTAACTGGTTAACCAGAACTAACATAGCTAGCGATCCGAAAAAATACCAAAAATTAAAGTTCGTAGGTGTTGCATATTGACCGACATGACGATTATAAGTAGCCGTCATCGGGATGCGAGCATCAATCCAATCAACAATATTTTTAACCATTACGCAGCCCCTTGATCGACACCGATGATGACATTTCTGTCATCGATATATTGATGAGGTGGAACAACTAAGTTCAATGGAGCGGGTACACCTTGAAATACTCGACCGGCCATATCAAATTTAGAACCATGACATGGACAGAAGAAGCCTGAAGGAACGCCTTCAACCTGCTCACCAAATGTGTCTGGTAGATAAGTTGGAGAACAACCTAGGTGAGTACAAAGACCCACTGCGATAAAGAACTCGGGATTGATCGAGCGTCCAGCATTCTGTGCATAAACAGGCTGCTGTTCTTCCACTGATGCAGGATCACGAAGTTGATCATCCAATGTTGCGAGATTAGCAAGAATCTCTTCAGTACGACGGACAACCCATACAGGTTTTCCACGCCACTCAACACGGATCAATTGACCCGGCTCTACTTTACTTATGTTTACTTCAACCGGCGCACCTGCAGCTTTCGCTTTGGCACTCGGATTCCATGACTTTATAAAAGGCACCGCTACAGCGACGGCACCTACACCACCAACTACGGCGGTGGCTGCGGTCAGAAATCTGCGGCGTCCGGTATCGACTGGCGCATTGCTCATCCACTTATCTCCAGAGAGTGTTGGAATTTTTGTTTTAAATTTTAATAATTTGGTGTTTACCTCAGAACTAAAAAAAGAAACTTGAGGTGGTACTCATTATAGCCAAAAATTAGAAGCAGATCATAGTAAAACAGTGGACAAAGTTAACTATGTTAGAAAAACATCAAACTTAGCTCGAAAAACACACGTTATAACTAAGGTTTTAGAGGTATTTGAACAGAAGAGGGGGGAAAAATAAATAGCATTTATTGCTAAATTAGATAGTTGGTTATCATAAGTAAAAAAAAGCTCGGACTAAGCCGAGCTTTTAATTAAAAGGGCTTTATTTACCCTGAGAGCTATTCATGTATTTGAAGAACTCATTATCAGGTTCTAAGATCATGACATTTGAACCACTAGCAAAACTCTCCTTATAAGCTTCTAAGCTACGGAGAAAACTGTAAAACTCAGGATCTTTGGAATAGGCATTCGCATAAATCTCAGCCGATTGCGCATCCCCTTCACCTTTAACTTCCAAAGCTTTACGTTCAGCATCTGCAATTAGGATAGTAACTGATGCATCTGTTTTCGCACGAATAATCTCAGATTGCTCCATGCCTTGCGCTCTGTGCTCTTTTGCCACAGCGGTACGTTCTGCACGCATACGCTGGTAGATGCTCGAACTAACGTTAGCAGGTAAGTTAATCTGCTTAACTCTTACATCCACCACTTCAATACCCAGATCAGATGCACTTTCAGCTGCATTAGCTAAAGCATCTTGTTGAAGCTCATCACGACTACCCGAAACAATCTCTTTAATCGTGCGACGACCAAACTCGGTACGAAGATCATTATTGATTTTGCGTTGTAGCAGTGACTCTGCGGTAGCTTTAATACCACCACCAGTAGAAAGATAGTATTTCTCAAAATCAGCTATTCGCCACTTCACGTAAGAGTCAACCATAAGGTCTTTCTTTTCTGATGTGACAAATCTGTCAGCCGCGCCATCCATGGTTTGGATACGAGAGTCAAGAAATTTAATCTTATCTATCATAGGCAGTTTAAGATGAAAACCAGGCTGATAGACACGAGTTACACCTTCATCTTTTAAAATCTTACCAAAGCGTGAAACAATCGCTCTCTCACCTTCATTTACAACCAAGATGGAGGACAAAAATACCGCGACAAGTACTGCAGCAATAATGGCGACTAATCTTCCCATTTTTAATTCCTCCCTTGACGTTCGGCACGTGATGGACGTGAGTTAGCCGGCATACTGTTTTGGCTCAGCGTATTACTTGACGAATTAAGTGAAGAAGCTGAACTCACCTTGCGAGGCTTAGTATCAGATTGACTATTTTGCATCAATTTATCTAAAGGTAAGTACATCATGTTGTTGCTACTCTTAGAGTCAACCAACACCTTATTAGTCCCTTTCAAAACTGATTGCATAGCGTCTAGATACAAACGCTCACGTGTCACTTCTGGTGCAGCCTGATATTGAGGTAATAACAATTCAAAACGTGCAATTTTACCTTTAGACTCTAAGATTTCACGCTGTTTATAAGCGTTAGCTTCCTGTTCCATACGTTGAACCTGACCACGAGCTTGAGGCTCGACAGCTCTAGCATAAGCTTCAGCTTCACGAATAAAGCGCTGTTCATCTTCTTGAGCTGAAATAGCATCATCAAAGGCATCTTTAACCTCCTCCGGCGGACGTGCTGGTAAGAAGTTGACATCTTCAACCATAATACCCAGCTTATACGGCTTGATAATACGCTCGACTTCAGCCCAAGTATCACGACGAATCTGATCACGACCGGTGGTCAGAATGTCATCCATCTTATTGTGACCAATAACATAGCGTAAAGCACTATCAGTCGCTTCACGTAAACTTGCATTAGCATCAACAGCACTAAACAGAAAGTTATATGGATCTACAACACGGTATTGCACATCTAGTTCGACTAAAACCACATTCTCATCAGCAGTAAGCATGCTTCCTGAGGCTGGAATAGAACGAACTGTACTCACATTGACAGGGAAAACTTCATCAATAAAATTAGCCTTCCACTGCAAACCAGGCTCGACTTCACCGATATATTTACCAAATCTGAGTTCAACACCTTTCTCAGCTTCTTTAACTGTATAAAAGCCAGACAGCCCCCATACAACAACTGCGATACCCAACACTATAATTAAGCTAAACGAGCTGAAGCTCGAGCCTGAACCATTGCCTTTACCGCCAAAGCGCTTAGAGATGTTACGAAAAACTTCATCTAAGTCCGGTGGTCCCTTGTCGTTTCCACTTTTATTACCCCAAGGGTCTTTACCCTTGTTACCGGGCTCATTCCAAGCCATTTAGCACTCCACAGGTGTATGAAATAAATGAGATCACTAAAAACTACTCAACTGCCGAATGTACGACAATAAAAGTTTCTAACTCCCCTTCGCTCTGTTTCACAAGTCGATGCCAATCGGCCTCTAACAAGCGAACAGACAAGATACAGTTCCCCAGATCGTCATATTCTTTCTGCTGTATCACATCAAGTCGGTATAACTGACCAAGATAATGTCCAGCCGTAGCTGGAATTTCTAAGTCTAATGTTAAAGTCGTCTTTCCAACAATACTGTTGATAGCTTCCTTTAATAACGCTAGACCCTGTTGCTTCTGAGCTGAAACCCAGACTCGAATCGGAACGCCTTCATCATCATAATCGATTTTAGGGCAAACCTCATCCAACAAGTCAATCTTATTACAAACAATAAGTTGCGGAACATCTTCAGCACCAACCTCCTTAAGTACAAGTTGAACTTGTTCAAAGTTATCCCCCATATTATCGTCATGACAATCGACAATATGGAGTAATAGATCGGCTTCACGTGTTTCTTGCAGTGTCGCTTTAAACGCCGCCACTAAGTCATGTGGCAAATGACGAATAAAACCAACAGTATCAGCCAGAATAATATCGCCATCATCCAGTTCCAACTTTCTTAATGTCGGATCTAAGGTGGCAAAAAGCTGATCAGCAGCATACACATTTGATGCAGTAAGAGAATTGAATAGCGTCGACTTACCTGCGTTGGTATAACCAACTAACGAGACAGTCGCTAAATCACTGCGACGCCTAGCTCTTCGACTCTGTTCACGTTGCTTATCTACTTTCGCTAAACGCTTATTGATGGTGCTAATCCGGCCTCGGAGTAAACGTCTATCGGTCTCGAGCTGAGTTTCCCCAGGACCTCGCATACCAATACCACCTTTTTGGCGCTCCAGATGAGTCCAGCCACGTATAAGGCGCGTTGACATGTGGCGTAACTGCGCTAGCTCTACCTGCAACTTTCCTTCGTACGTGCGTGCTCTCTGAGCAAAAATATCTAAAATTAGCGTAGTACGATCCAAAACACGACATTGGCAGACCATCTCAAGGTTTCTCTCTTGAGCAGGACTTAATGCATGATTAAAAATCACCACATTTGCTTCTGTCGCAGCAACCATAGCAGCTAACTCATCAGCTTTACCCGAACCTACAAAAAACTTTCGGTCCGGTGAACGACGGCTCCCTGTTATCACTCCAATACACTGGGCTCCAGCCGACTCCACTAAAAGCTCAAGCTCGACTAAATCTTCCCTGCGTTCCTCATCGGAGAAATTGATATGAACAAGAACCGCATTTTCTCCTGCCTCATAACGATCAAACAAGAAGCAAACTCCTTAACAATTATGACTCACTAGTCTCATCACTCTGACCATTAAAACCACCGGCTGGTGTTGGGGCAGGTGTTGCGTGATGGGCACTCACGTTAAATGGACGAGCTGGCACGACAGTTGAAATGGCATGCTTGTAGACCATTTGACTGACCGTATTTTTCAGTAAAATAACAAATTGATCAAATGACTCAACCTGTCCTTGTAGTTTGATGCCATTAACAAGATAAATAGAAACAGGAACGCGCTCACGGCGCAGTGCGTTCAAAAACGGGTCTTGTAAAGATTGCCCCTTAGCCATTTTGTAATTTCCTTTTTATTAAAAATAAGTAGTAAAACTAATGCAACGTAAATTTTGTTTAGTTTTAGTATTATATAGTAAGAACTAACTTACTAGCGACATTGTCGCAATACAATGCTTAGGTTTGACTCTAAGCCACTTTCCAGCCAATTTAGGTCAGGCCACCCTCTTAACCATGTTAATTGACGTTTAGCTAATTGCCTAGTAGCAACTACCGCTTTTTCGACCATAGTGTCATAGTCATACTCGCCATCTAGGTGTTGCCAACATTGTCTGTAGCCAACACACCTCATCGAAGGCAGGTCTATATGCAGCTCATTTCGTTCCCTGAGCGACTGCACTTCTTCAACGAATCCTTGATTTAACATCAATTTGAATCTTTCTTCTATAGAAAGATGTAACACTTTTCGATCTTTCGGCGAAATAGCAAACTGAACCACGTCATAAGGTAGGGGTTCAGATTTGATTTTTGTTAACTCTGTTAACGACTTACCACTAATTCTATAAACTTCGATAGCCCGGGATAATCGTTGCGGGTCATTTGGATGTATACGCTCAGCAGAAACAAAATCTATCCGTGTGAGTTCATCATGCAAATATTGCCAGCCATGAGTATCAGCTTCAATTTGTATCTGCTTCCTAATGACATCATCAGCAGCAGGAAGTGGTGACAAACCTTCTAGCAAGGCTTTGAAGTACATCATCGTTCCGCCAACTAATAGTGGAGTTTTTCCTTTAGTTAAAATATCTTCTATCGCTAGCAGAGCATCGATTCTAAAATTTGCTGCCGAATAACTCTCCTGAGGATCACGAATATCAATCAATCTATGTGGAGCCTTTATAAGCTCTGCTGCACTGGGCTTTGCACTACCGATATCCATTCCTCGGTAGATAAGAGCAGAATCAACTGATATTATTTCACAGTTATGCTGTTCAACCAGCTCTATAGCTAGCGCCGTCTTACCCGAAGCCGTAGGACCCATTAATGTTAGGATCTGAGGTAAAACACCATCACGTGTTTGTGTAAACGAACTATCTTCAGTCACTCGGTTGCTCTTCTAGCCAAGACTGCCAAGGTAAAACCTTAGCCTTCTGTGTTAATTCATGTTGAATGTCTTTATCCAACATACTAAATGCACGCCAGGTTTCTACTACCGACTCAAATCTTGCTTTATCTTGAGTTACTAGCCAAGAGGCCAGAGCCTCGTGACTCGGTTCTTCGAACCTAAGCCACTGCAATAGCTCAGGGATCACTGTGACTAATTGACTCTGTCTTAAATATGGGGGCACTTTTTTTATAATCAACTGCCCGAGACGGATTGTTATTTCAATGCCTAATTTTCTTAGCAGTAGCTCCCTCTCATCGATAGTATTTAACCAATCTTCATCGAACTTGATTGACACAGGCATAAGCAAAGGTTGGCTGACTAATCCACTGGTAATCTTGCCCATAATGTCTTTCTTAACAAGCCAATTTGCAATAGCCTCTATCGATAACAGAGATAACTTATCATCCACAACATGCACCCAATATTCACCTGCTAACACTGGTGGCATCAGGCTCGTCGAATCGCTATTAGGCTGAGAATGGGCTCGATCAACCTCTGGTGTCTTTAACAACCTTGTATAAGCAGCGATTTCACTTGCTGAAGGTAGCTCAGCTTGAGAACGAGACGCCCCATTGCCTCTGTTATATGAAGAAACCAAATTTGATTGACCCAATGAAACACTCTGTGTTCCTCTTGAGCCTCCCCCTAAGTTAGTCAAATAACTTGATGGGTTCACCTCTGCGACACGACTCTCTGATAAAGGTTTGTTTTGAGACCAATCCTCTTGAACAGACTTTCCCTGATTTTTCTCAGGAAACTGCATTGAACTTCGAGTAACTTGTATCAATGCCGATTGTAAGGCTTGTAGGATATAATCATGAACATAGCGACTTTGATGAAACCTCACTTCATGCTTAGCAGGATGGACATTGACATCCACTTGATTAGGTTCAATCTCTAGCATCAGCACATAAGAGGTTTGCTCGCCAGTGCCATACTCAGCAAAAGCTTGCTTTACTGCATGATTCACTAAACGATCGCGGATCAACCTGCCATTAACATAAAAGAATTGGGTATCGCTGGAGGGCGAGTCAAAATAGGGCGACTGTATAAAACCACTTAACTTCAACCCTTCATGTTGAGAATTAATCTCGATCGCTTGTTCAGCAAAAATTTTTCCGCTGACTTGAGCTAAACGCATCAAGTACTGATCTTGATTGTTAGCAGGGCGATAATTACGAACCTGTTTACCGTTGTGTTTTAACGTGAAATGGATCTCTGGTTTTACCAAAGCAATACGCTTCAGCCATTCATCAATATGAGTAAACTCAGTTTTATCACTTTTTAGGAATCGTCTCCTAGCTGGAGTATTAAAAAACAGATCTACCGCTTCAATACTTGTGCCTACAGGATGAGCCGCTGGTATGATCTTCACAGCCATATCAGAACCTTCAGTATAAGCTTGCCACGCTTCAGTTTGATCGCTAGTACGTGACGTTAAGGTCAACCGAGAAACTGAACTAATACTTGCTAACGCTTCACCACGAAATCCAAAGCTTAAAATGGTATCAAGATCATCTAAAGTACTCAACTTGGAAGTCGCATGTCTGGACAGCGCGAGCGACAGCTCTAGTTTAGGGATCCCGGAACCATTATCCTGGATCTTTATCAGCTTACTCCCCCCCTTATCTATCTCTATATCGACACGGGTTGCACCAGCATCTAAACTGTTCTCTACCAACTCTTTTATCACTGAAGCGGGTCGTTCGACTACTTCACCAGCAGCGATTTGATTTGCCAATTGTGGCGATAGAATCTGTATAGTCATATCTTTTATCTTAAATAGTTAAGGCCAGTAGCAAATATGCTCCTAAGCCTATAGCAAACTACGCCCTGGGAATAACCAACTTTTGGCCGATTCTTAAGGTATTTGTCTTCAAACCATTAGCCTGTTTTATACTGACTATCGAAACTTGATACTTATGCGCGATTACTGACAAAGATTCTCCTTTACGAACCTTATGCTTAATCAAACTTTTATTCGCCATTAAGGAATTGACTGGCGGATTAGATTCAAAGTATTTAAGCACCCCTTTATGTACCGCATTAGCGATATTGTTCTGATGATCTCGTTGCGATAATAGCTTCTCCTCTTTATGATTCGAAATAAAACCCGTTTCAACCAAAATAGAGGGGATATCAGGGGATTTCAAAACAGCGAAACTAGCCGATTCAGGCTTATATTTGTGTAACTTAGTCACTTTACCTAAGTTTGACAGTACATCATCAGCAATGTTGTGGCTGATCGCCATCGATCTATCCATGGACATGTCCAATAAAGTCATTGCTAAATATTGTTCGTTGTCAGTATTTTGAATTATTTCACCAGCTCCACCTAATAACTCTGAATGTTTCTCTCTATGTTCGAGCCAACGACCAATTTCACTGTTAGCCCGCCTCATTGATAATACCCAAACTGAAGCACCTCTAGGTTGAGGCGATGTAAATGCATCGGCATGAATAGAAATAAGAAGATCAGCTTTACTGTTTCGTGCAATATCAGAGCGTTTATTGAGATTAACAAAATAGTCACCAGAACGGGTCATCACAGCTTTCATTCCAGGAGTCGCATTAATCTTAGCTTCTACTTTCTTTGCTATCTGCAAAACCACTTGCTTCTCGTAGATCCCAGATGGTCCTATTGAACCAGGATCATCACCCCCATGCCCAGCATCTATAGCAACCACAATATCCCTAAGCTTAACTTTAGGCTGACTAGCATTTATCACAGGGTTCGAGCCACTGGCATCGAGATCAACCACGAGTCGATTTCCATAGGGAGCTGTCGGAGCCAGGGAAAATAAGTTAGATTTAACTGGCTGAGTCAGATCAATAACCAGTCTTAACGTCCCTTTAGATGGTGGCTTACTAATTCGAACTCTTTTTACTAATTTGCTATTGTTAGCCAATTTATCCAGATTAAAAGAGGTAGAAGTATCTTGCAGATCAACAACTAATCGATAGGGATTAGTTAAGGTGAAATTGGAAAAATCAGGTGCTTTACTGAGATCAAATACAACTCGAGTCGACTCTGGAGCCGCCCAAATTCTTACCCCATCTAGCTTATTCGCGCTGTAGGCCAAAAAAGATGAACACAGAGTCACCGATAGTATGAAAAACTGTAAAATCGTAGCTACTTTTATCATTATTATTTGAATTTACTCAGTAACAATTGCCCTTTTTCGGAACCCGAAACAATCTCAACCTCTCGACCTGTATCGACATATTTTATGTGACAACTAATATCAGCATCAGGTATTAATCCATAACCACGGTCTGGCCACTCAACAACACAGATACTGGTTTCGGTAAAATAATCTCTGATCCCCATATACTCTAGCTCTTCAGGATCGCTTAAACGATAAAGATCGAAATGGTATAGATCAACCCCTGCTAACTCATATGGCTCAACTAAAGCATAAGTGGGGCTTTTCACCGCCCCCTTATGGCCCAATGCTTGAATTAAACCGCGACTCAAAGTCGTTTTACCGGCACCAAGCTCACCTGAAAGATTTAAGATCAATGGAGGCGTAATAATTGCGGCTAAACGCTGTCCTAATTCAACCGTATCTAGCTCATTATCTAAGTACACTTTAATTGATGCCATGGCCTCTATTTTTAAAACTCTAAAGTCGATTCTAACCCGATACTTTATATTAAATAGCTTACTAGCTAAACCGCTTTTACTCAATTGCTGTAAAACTTTACTAAAACATTAAAGATCATTAACTAAGCATCTAATATATTTAATTAAATATCTTGCTAATAAGCAACTATCACCTTCCATGACAGTACGTTCGACAATCTCACTTTGAAAACATAGCCCTCAAGTAGTAGAAGAATATGACAGGAACTACCTTACTAAGATGTTGACAGGATGTAAGCAGTCCCCCTACGATTTCGATTAAGTCGATTAAGTCGCTTAACCGTGTAATGACTGACTCTCACAATTGAATTTAATCTTAAATTCGTAAAGAGAAACAAGTATCACTACACTGTGGGGAGAGATAATTAATCTTTAACAGAACATTTATATTGGAGCAAAAGGATGAAGCTCTTTACTTTAGCCATTCTAGCACTATCTTTGCTGTTGATTAGCCTGCCACTACAATCAAATATTTTAATACAGGCATTACTGCTTATCTGTATTCTCTTGGTTGCTTTTGGTATATATAAAGCAATAATTCAGCTAGATAACGACAAAGATCAGGACTGAATAATGACCTGAAATAAATGTTACACCCATTCTGTACCTCTGCACTTTTGTTAAAAAACAACAACGAAAAAGGTACCCTAAGGTTCCTTTAAAGGGGTAGTGATATCAACAACTTACCCCATAAAACAATCACTTAGTTGATATTCTAAGTGATTGTAAGATAGCTTAAGAGATACTATTTTGGCAAATTGTGGACAATGGGCTAAACGTTATCGCATCTTGTAAATGGTCTGGGGCGAGGTGCGCATAGGCCATTGTTTGCATAATCGTTGAATGCCCCAAAATACGCTGTAGTGTTAAAATATTCCCTCCGTTCATCATAAAGTGACTAGCATATGTGTGGCGTAAAACATGCGTTGCTTGACCTTTGGGTAGTTCAAACTTAAGTGACTGTAGTAACATCCTAAAATCATTATAAGAAGCGTTAAATAGTCGACCACTTCTACCGTGATAAATTTCAGCAAATAGATTGCTGGATATAGGGATTGTCCTATTTTTGCCGTTTTTTGTGTCGACAAAGGTCACTCTACAGTTAGCAACTTGTGAGCCTTGTATGTTGGCGGCTTCACTCCATCGGGCACCAGTAGCAAGGCAAATTTTCGCTATTTTACGCGCATCACCTGTTAGATTGTTAAGCAATAGCTCGATTTCGCTAGAAGATAAAAAACTCATCTCTTTGGAATTACTTTTCATTTTAGCGATACCTTTTAATGGGTGTTCACCGTGAAACTGTCCAGCCTTAATTAATACAGTGAATAAACTGCTTAATAACATGTGGTCACGATTAATTGTGCCAGCGGTCGCGCCTCCTTTGGAGCGTTCGGCACGGTAATCCATAAACATACTGATATCAAATTGGTATGCCTTAGGGTTGCCAAGCAATGCGTTAACCGCTTTTAACTTTCTAAACTCATTATTAGCCTCTTTTAAATGTTGGCCGTGGTATTTAAACCAACCATCAATAAGCACTGATAAGTGTCGTGTATCACGGGCTTTGTTAACCCATTCCTTACTATTTTGAGTGGCTATAATCCACCGCTCAAACTGTTGAGCCTCCGCTTTAGTCGAAAATGACTTGCGGTATCTTTTTCCGTTGCGCCCACGAGGGCGAATATCGACCATATAACCGTTAGGGGTTGCCTTAATTGACATAGTAACCCCCTTGCTTGTTCCACTTGTAAAAAGCGGTCGCGGCAATAATTATGCTTTTTTGCGTACTGAGCCTGATTTTTCGTGCGTGTCTTGATTAGTTGAAAAAGCCGGACACACTTGACCGGACTCAGGCGCTGTCGTGCCCGTCATCAGCCATAGCGTGTATTTTTTTAGCATTGGGTGTTCTGTGATTTGCTTCATGTTTTTGAGTGTCGGCTCGGACACTCCCTGTTCATATTTTTCTATCGTTCTTATTGGTATATCAGTAAGTTGGCTTAACTCTGTTTGAGTAAGGCTCTCTTCTTTTCTGATTAATTTTAGTTGTTTTGAAAAAAACATATTTAAAAACTCTCCAAGTTAGGGTATCTTGTGAACTCCCCATATATGGGGATATTCTCTTACAATCACTCACAATCTCTTGGAGTATATCAAATTGAGCAAACCAACTGTTGTTATCCAGCTCGACCTTCCCGCCATTCCTATCGAAGAGTACGCCCGAAGATCAGGCCAGCCACTGAGTCACTGCGAATCTCAATCGAAAACAGGGGAGCTGCCAATTATTCAAGCTGGTCGTGGTTGTAGAAAATATGTGAATTTAATTGCTATGGCTCAGACATGTTCAGAGGCGGCTCAGTGGAATATGAAAGTACCTGCTGCTGAATATTCGCTATGACAAACATTCAAAACGACATACCAGAAACACCAAGTCCATTCGATGCGGCGAGAGAGTTAATAGGTCGTAGTCATGTAGCCAGTTTATATGACCGACTTACCGAACAACAAAAAGCCATGATCTTGTTTGGCGCAAAGCTCAAACCAAGTTTGTATATCTCGAAGTCAATAGACGAAATGAGCTATGACGAACGCGAAGAAATAAGACTATCAATCATTGCACTGGGTGAAATTAATCACGTTTTTGGCGGGGGGATGTTGAGTCGTGAACAGTTCAGCCACAAACCCAAGAGAAACACTAAAACACAGGCGTAAAAAAGCCACTTCAGTTCGAGCTGAAATGGCGTATCAATTCATAACTTAGGGAAGTATAAAATGATAAATCAGATCTTAGCAGTAGAACAACCCGCTTGCAACTCTGCATTCATTCCTGCAATCAAGTGGGAATTCGATTTAACCAATCAACAACATTTAGACATGCGTCGGTTAATGGCCGATGTCTATCAACGTAATGCTGCATCGTTAAACAAATGTAATAACCGCTCCGATTATTACAGTGGTATGGCATACGGACTATCCCGCGTTGCTAAGGATGTTCTCAAAGATAATACGTTACGTATCTTATGCCTTGATTTGCTAGAAGCAATCGGCTTGCAAGATGCGCTGCATTTCGAACTGAGGAGTTAAGCCATGGCTAAATTATTCTTAGTTACCCACGGTATTGTCACAGTATCCAGTCCACGCTGGAATGTTAACTTTCCCGTTAAACAAGTTTGTGTCACGTACACGCCTGACAATCATGACGGATGGGGCATTGCTCAGTATATCGATTCAAGTGAGATTGGTGAGTTCAATCAAGAACGAGCTGACGCTTTTGCGTTAGACGCCGAATCTAAACTGCGCATTCCGCTAAGGGCACCAGCATGAATCTTCTGAACTCAGTCAGCAACTATCCCCCACGGCCAAAAGCCGAGTATAGAGATAAGCCAACGGATGCTAGCCGTCATCAATTGGCATGCCGCCAAAAAATAGCACTCATCAAAGAAGCTAGAAGCCTTGGTATCAGCGTTTCAGAATTAACCGGAGAAGTATCATGAACAATAAAAGGATTTCCTATTTTATTTCCCATCTTGTTAACGGCCCAGTTAACGATTGCAAAGGCATACTTGAGTGTGAATTAAGGCTTGATCCACAAGGAGCGCTGCTCGCCGCAACAAGCGCACTTGAAGAACTAAAGCGAAGAGATAAAAACCGCGCAGACAAAAACGGCCAACCTTCTCGTAAGGAAGCACTGCAAACCATCATAAATAAAGCCAATAAATTACTGGCTGGCCGCAAGGAGCAGCAATCATGAAACTCGTCCCAATCGAAGTATCAAAAATTAAAGCGTATGTGGCTTTCGTCATCAGCTGCTCTAAGTGTGGATCGGAACTCGTTATTTTAGCTAAGAAGCGATGCAGTACTAATGAAATTATCGATTTAGCTGGTAAAGAAGGCTGGTACGGGTGCGAAGCATTGGATGAAACGTGTTTAGTCGCCTGCCCGTCATGCGTCAGCGTTAAGTTATTGGCGGCAACTGAAAAGAACACGCCTTAATAAAGAAATTGAGAGAGGCAGTTCAGGCTCCTTATGTCATTAACAGCCCACGAGTTGGAGAGCCGTCATGACTACCTGTGAAAGTAATGTCGAAAGCATCTATGCCGCTGAAATAGCCAAAAAATGGATATCCTCAAACGCCATCATTCTTGATACAGAAACGACAGGTCTTGAATGGGGCTGTGAGGTTGTCGAGGTTGCCGCTATTGAGTTAGCCACTGGCAACATCATTATGAACACCCTAGTTAAGCCCACTACACCAATCCCTGATGAAGTTATTGCTATACACGGGATCACTAATGACATGGTTGAAAACGCACCTGAATTTAATCTTGTATTAATAGATCTTTTAGAGACCACTCTCGGGCGTGAAATTGTTGCTTGGAATGCTTCATTCGATTTGAGGCTATTGCTATCAACACTGCATATAACCATGCCTTTCACAGTTGAATGTCAATTAGTCCCATGCATACGGCAGCATTCAGATAATACGAATCGTTGGCACTGCGCCATGTTGAATTATGCCCAATTCAGGGGAGATTGGAACAACGCCTATGGTGAATACAAATGGCATTCACTCGAAAATGCAGCAAAGCAAATGGGTATTGAACTCCCATCTACACGTCATCGTGCGCTTGAAGATTGTCAATTAACACGTGAAGTGATCCTCAAAATGGCGAGGCGTAGCAATGAAAAACCCTGAATTTAATCATCTTCTAAAACACTACCGTCACCATAAGGTTATGTTGCGCCACGCAATGGTCATTGACCGTGTCGAACGCTCCACTGACTCGGCACTCGGCATGGCTGCTGAGCGCGGCGCGCTTGATTGTCTTTACTATCAAGCGCACGGTAAAGGGTTGATCAATCTCGCCAAAGGCATTCGCAGAACCATTGAGAAAGTGAAGGCAGCACGTTGAACCTGCTTAGTCTCCTTGTTCACCTGAGCATTAATTCACGCACATGATTAATGCTCAGGTATTAACTTCTCGCCCTAAAAAGCCCTACAGGTTAAATAACTTGCCTTCCCCTATGCCTGATAATCTACCCGTCAGGACAGGATTAAAGCCTAATCTTTGGGCGGTCGATTTATGGGAAGACGAAGCCGTTAACCCTCGCCGCCAGTAGACATAGAAGCACTGTACGAGTCGATTTTCAACCGCCCTAAAAGAGCCATTGAGCTCCCTATGATTAGAGAGCTTATCGCGCCGTTGCCTCATCGTATCCGCAATAGCCTCATGAAAGATTTTTACACAGATGAAAAAAGAGAGGGGCGCGATAACGCCCTCCTTTTAGTCAGTAAAAGACTGCAACAAATGCTACTCGTGTGGAAAAGTTATCCGTTCTACAAACTGCCATATCTGCAACCTGTTGGTGGTGATGAAAACGACGAAGAAGAAATTAAACCCGCCATCAGGTTTAAGGCGCCACGAAAGCTTATGCCTGCAAGTGACGTGTCATTTGTCAGCATCATTATGGGTATTGACCGCGATGATAAGCACTATAACGACGAAGTAGAGCAAGACATTCACCCCCCATTTTTAGGTTATGAACTGCTACGCCAGCGCAAAAGTAAACGTATGACGGCTGTGGCAAATAGAATTGCTTACAACGTCATGCAAGTTGCATTAGAGGCGAAGGAAAAAGACGGGGAAGATAGACGCTTCACCGCCTACTTTGCAGCAGCCACACTGTGTGAACAATGGGACATCATTCCGCCTTACTTAGCCGCAGTAAAACGAGACCATGTTTTAGCTGCTGCTGAATGCGGACTTCTGCGCATGACCTGTCCCAAATGGTGGGGAAAACAATTAAACAGAATGCGTGACTTGTGCTGTGAACACATGAACGTTGCAGCGGGATTGGTATCTGACTCGCGCCCATACGTCAGCGAGGAAACACTTCAAGAATTTATTCAGCAACAAAAAAGTGCCATGAAGTGGCTAGAAGACACCATGATTGAAAATGATGAAGGTGTGGTCTTGCCATTGGTCGAGGCCGCTATGGCGGGTAATGCCAACCCATCAAATCGTTTAGTCGAACTCGTTGTTCGTGCCCGTGGTGTTGAGGAAATGGCTAAGGACGCCGGAATGATTGGTTTTATGATCACCATTACCTGTCCAAGCAAATACCACGCTAACTCATACAAGTGGAACATGACCAATTATAAAGTCGCGCAAGAATACCTGGTCAAACAGTTCGCCAAACTCCGTTCGGCTTTGGATTACCGAGGGATTAACATTCCTGGCATTCGTGTCGCTGAGCCTCATAAGGACGGAACGCCACACTGGCACATGTGCACGTTTATTCAGCCTGAGCATGAGGAAACCTTCAAAAAATTGGTGACCAGATATGCTTTCCAAGTTGATGGCCATGAAAAAGGCGCAAAGGAAAAACGGTTAGACATAAAGCCTATCGATAAGCGAGGTGCTGTGGGTTACGTCATTAAGTACCTGTCAAAAAACATTGAAGGTGAGTTCATGCAAGGTGAATTGGATTTAGAAGCCAACGTTGAGGTTTCTGAGGGCGCAAAATTTGCGAGAGCGTGGGCCAGCCGATATCACCTACGTCAATTTCAATTCTATGGCACTGAATCCGTACAAGTGTGGCGCGAGTTAAGACGTATCAAGGTTGGTCCACAATCTCCTGAAATAGAAGCCGCTAAATCTGCTGCTTGCGCATCGGATTGGAAAGGCTTTGAAGCTGCAATGAAAACCGCAAAGCTAACGCTGAGCTATGACATTACCGAATGTGGTAATGAGTACGGCGAAGTGGTCAAGCGGGTGCAAGGGCTTGACGGGATAGCGTTCGGGCAACATCGAAACATCATCACGCGCGGAGAAAAATGGACATTACGAGGTGCCTCCGACACTGAGAAAGACGCTTACCAAGCCCTTAAGAAACGTCGAGCTTTGTTCTTTTTTTGATGCACGTCAAATGCCAGAAAATGAGCGCATGAGCAAGAAAGAACTTAAGAAAAAAAATGCCAAGGTGGAAGCAACCACAGCATTCGGGCTTGTCGCCTTTGCCTGTCGCTTCTGCTCTACCTTGGACTTGTAGGAATAACTGTACAGGCGCCATTTCAAGCCGTCCGAGACATCAAATTTCAGAGGATAACTTTAGAGAATTAGCCTCTAACGGGGTAACAGATCCCCATACATTAGACCAAATCGCCAACGGCTCAGGAATATTGACTGACAGGGGTAAAGTTTGGTGGCTCAGAGAGGGTCAGTTGTGGTTCGAACATCAGCTAGATGAAGATGATCATGAGTTTGAATTCTTTTAGAAAGGACAGTGAATGCGTATAACCTGTAATGTATGCGGCAGTAAATCAATCATTCAAAGCACAAAGGATGCAATGCCTGGCTACGCCAAATTTTACTGCATTTGCACCAACCCAAAGTGTAGTCACTCGTTTGTGGCATCCTGGTCATATGAGAAAACCTTGAACCCAAGCCTACAGCAAACAAATGAGCTGCTCATCAATATGGTGCAACGAATGGAACCTGCACAGCAAAAAAAACTGATTAAACAGTTACAGCTAACGTACCTGTAATCCTGAAAGACGGAGAATAATAGTATGTCAAAGGGGGTGAGGTACTCGGTTGAAATGCTTGATTTTATCAAGTTGAATTATAAGACAATAGAAATTAACCATTTAACCATTTAACCATTGTTTTTAACCAGAGATTTAATCTTGATAAAACCCCTTATCAAATAAGAAGGGTCATTTCCAATAACAAATTTATTAATGACCGAAATTGGAGGGCGCCTAAGTCCAAAAAAAGTGTTCCGAGTAACATCAGAATAGAACAGCTTGCGTTTATTGCTGAAACGTACTTGGTATACCGAGCGGTAGACATACCCAAACTGTTTTATCAACAGTTTGGTATTCACAAAACCTATCAGCAAATTAAATCCTTAATTGATAGGAATGGCATTCGGTTGGGTCGTTCGTGGCATTCAAAGCCAGGGGGCGTGCTAAAGGCAAGTTCGAGTACTTTTAAAAAGGATCGGCTTCCACATAACCATTTACCCATTGGTCGTTTTCGAGTGACGAATACAGGGTTTCCACAATACACAGCCCGAAACCTACCTGTGATCAGTGTTTGGCATCACCTCAACACCAAAACGCCATCCATACACTCAAGGCTTGGTAACTGGCCGCGACATATTGGCCGCGCTGAATCAACATCGGTGCTTTACAGTGCGTCTCGTTGTTTGTGCGTCTTTGTGTCAAATTCAGTGCGGGATCATCATAGTGAAGCATCCAGCCATACCCACGGAATCTACAGGGCCACGTAAAACCCACGGAATCCGTACAACTCCCCCCCCAAAGCTGCGGGCTTTTATACTAAAAAATTGCAGAAATATTTTGCCATGCAAAAAGCCGCTAAGCCACGCCCCGTATGGGCTTAGGTAGGGTAAAACAGATTGTATATTTCTGCACAAGTGTGCAAGAAATTGCAGTTTTGTGCAGAAATGAAAGATCAAGCCCACGCAGATAAAACAGTCTAACTAATTGATAATAATATAAAACCCTCTATTTTCCGTGGGGTGTAGATAAAAAACAGTGAAGTAAAAAAGATCGTGAGTGATCGCAAAGATCGAGAAGAGACGGGCATTGCAGAGCATATTAGCAAAAACTGGAACTGCACAAAGCTACACAATTAAACTCTAATATAACTAGTCATCGTTTTGCAAAATAAAAGCCACGGAATTTAGCAATAGAAAGATTGCGTGTCTTTAGCGCAAACACATTTATGCCCCAAAACGAGCTTGAAGCCATTTTTAGCTATGCACATACCCTATCCATTTCCCCTATTTTTTCTTATCAGTTGCAGCTCGATTTTTCAGATGCTGAGTCTCAGTTAATAAAAATAAAACTACACCCTTGTTTACATTGGTCTAGGCATGTGTATAATTGACGCAAATTGGAAATGGTAATGACACATTAGAGCTTAATCTATAAAGCATTTATGCCCCTTTATGAGTTTCAGATGATGAGAGACACAGATAAACAACAAGCCTGCTGACCTACTTTTACTAATCGATAAATGGCTGTTACTAATTACTTTGGGTATACGGATTAGAGTGCTTATTAATCAATGGCTTTACTTAAGCTCGGCTTAACTAATAGGTTCATAAAATGTGCATGCCATTTTGCAATATATACGCGCATGCGTACTATACAAATATTAGCTGCCATAACGTGAATTTAGATTTAGGGGGATAAATTTTGATACCTTTACCATCCAATTATAGTGATTTCGATCCGGCATTTTCTACTAGTTGGGAGAAACTGGAATATCCAGTTGCAACCACACCTCGCCACTACCTTGATTTTGCAATTCAAGATATGGAAGAAAGTGGGGAGATAAAATCTGAGAGATCTTTAGTTAATACGTTATCAAATGCAAAGCGGGCTTTACATCTACAAGTTGAGACAATAGCGAAAGGTTTTGGCTTTCCAACTCCTGAACGAGGTTATCCAAATTTTCATCGCTATCTTGAATATTGCCAAAAATGTGGAGTTGTGACACCAAAGATTCTGAAAAGATTAAATACTGTTCGAAATAAAGTTGAACATAAATATTACATCCCTACAGAGTCTGAGGCAAAAGATTTTATTGATATCGTGGATCTATTTTTAGCTGCGACAGACAAGTTTATCTATCAATTTCCAACATACTTAGAATGGCTGCCAGTTAACACTGATGATAGTGTAATATTTGAGATTACAAGTATACAGTTGAAACCCAATACTGGATGCTTAATGTTAGTCCCCGAAGTTGATCTCCCTGACGATGAATTGCATTTAGATCCAAGCTTCGAGGAATTTTTTATTTGGCTAAAAGTGCTTTGTAATGCAGTACATAAGCTACACCTTGAATCTAGCAGCTAACAATTGCATCAACACGATTTACTACATTCGGCATTCTAAATTGTCTTTTGGTTTACCGTATTAGTGGTAAATTTAAGCTTAATCTGCATAGTAGCAAACGTGTTATGCAGGCGTTATGTTCATCGGAAGTGAGGTTAAAATGTCAAAGAGAGACGCTTCTTTCGAGTTAGATGAAAAGATTGCAAAGGAAATAATAAAACAGTTACATAATAATCAAAAAAACTGGAGAAGAAAAAGGTTTAGAGAAGCCTACTATTTTCTAACTGGTAAGAATAAAATCCCCTCGAGAAAGAGAGCTGAATTTTTAGTTGAAAAGTGGTACGGCCATAAATATTGTAATGAAAATTCTGACTATGTATCAGCTGTTCTTCTGCTTAGTGGAAAATGGATTTCGAAAATACCTAGACTTAAAAATGGAATGTCCCAAGATGTAAAAGTTAAGTACGCGCGGGGTGATTTAAGCACCTGTTCTTGCCCAGTTGCTTATAGAAAATGAACATAACAAGACACTGTAGGCAGATTTAACCAGATTGGCTGCGTTCGTGCATTACGGACTATAATTGTGCAACCCGGAGTTGGGGGACAGTATAATTGATTGCCATAGTTTCCCTAATGACAATCATAATTCTAAAAGCTTTAACTCTAAATCACTTTTGTCCAGATACGTTTTAGAGTGATCGCTCTAAGACACTTTTGCCCCTTTCCTCGTTAGTACAATTACTCAGTCATTTTGTAACAATCAGAATTTCCCATAAGAAATCTATTGAAAAAAGTATCAAATAGCACGTAATTATCGTTACGTATTTTTGTTCAGTTTAAGCATCGCTTCTAGAGTGGATTGCTAAATATCAGTAAATATGTCGATTAAGTTAAAGTGCCTAAATCTTATGGGGGCCACTTATCCTAGTTGCATAAATATCAGCGTATTGATACTTTATTATTTTTAATAAACAGTCACCTACTGCTAATTTAACTTTTATAGCGTCAGAATAGGCATGTTGTGAAATAGCCCCTTTTTAAGATGGGTGGCTTGATAAATTTTGATTTTGATTTTATCGCCATAGTAATAAACACATGATAGAAGTGTTACATATCAGGAGACATAATGAGCACAGAAGAGGCACCTATTTACAAACAAATGAGAGAGGCAGAGGATCAAATAAAAAAACAGTTGTTATTCTGTATACCTTTGACCTTGTTAGCGGTAACCTTCCCTCTTGCTGCATGGTTTTCTCATTTTGTTCCATCAGGTGAGCCACCAGATGTTTGGTTTCAACGGAGTGGTTCAATAACTGTATTACTAGCAGTTTGGATGGAATACAATCTTATGAAAGTAAATGAGCATGTGAATCCATCAGGAAGCACTTACAGCCAACAAGAAAATCTATCTCAAAAATATGTAAAGAAATTTAAAATTGCACAGTACATTATAGTCATTTTAGCTATCTCTGGTACGCTGATTTGGGGCTATGGCGATCTATTAAAAAATCAATAAATTAAGATCTCCCATTTGCGGAGTAAATCGTCTGCCAGTATTTACTCACTAATATCTGGCATTATGAGGTAAATCAATGTTAATAGAACGTGACGGTCAAATTATTCAAATAAGAGCGTCAGCACTGGGAGACCTAATTAAAGTCGTTATCCTTCAGGTGTATGGGAAGCTAGATGACTTTAAAGAACGCTATGATAAGTATGGTGGAATGCATTTATCTAAGGAGCAAATCGACACAGAATGGCCGAACTGGACAAGTCGGTGGATCGTTGCTCAAACATTTACAGCAATGGCTCTTGAGGCGTTCTATTACGATTATATTCAAAATGAGGTTTCCAAAACTCAGGCTGAGAAGAAACGTACACCACCTGAAAGATTTCAGTACATTTGCAGTCAACATTTGGGTATTGATAACGAAGAAATAGCGCAATGTTTAGATAATATAGCAATGCTGAATGTGACAAGAAATCACTGGATCCATAACAAGAGTGCTGAGTTTGATAAGTATCAAAAAGTGAAAACATTCTACAGCCCTGATGAATGCGTTCAGCTCTTAATAGATGTTTTTACCGTTATTAATAAGCATGATTTGGATTGTGTTGTAGCAAGAGAAACTTGTTCTATATTAGAGCAAGTTCAGCAAAGTGTGATAAATGAGGTAGATAGTTTAAAGCCTCATAATAAGTCAATTAACGCAACAGTTTAGACTGGTTCATGAAGCGTTACGGTATATTCGATTGCCTACTTTTCCCTAATGCCAACAGTTATTTTCAGAGCTTAAGCTCTAAAACGTTTTTGTCCAGAAGTGATTTAGAACGATACTCAAAGTATTCTATATTTACATATCTAAGCAATAAAAAACCGCCAATTAAGGCGGTTTTTGACTGACAGAACAGTCACACCTTAGTAATCTAGAGATATTACTTTAAGCGCGAATCAAGTCGCTATCTGAAAAAAAACCTTCTTTTTTGTCTTCACCATCAGACCACTCACAAACATACATTGCTAAAACGGCACCAGAAGGGGCGCCAAGAAAAGGACATGTTGCCCTTACGATAGTCATAACCGTTTCATTTCCATTAGCCTTAACAAAATCACCTACTTCATAATTTTTAAAAATTTCAACACTCATATTATCAATTTCCTTATGCTGTAAGGTACTTCAATTCAAATATTTATAAGCAATATTCATCGTTCTAGAATGTAAGGAGTTTGATATAGCAGTTGCAATATCACTACTGGATAACCACTTATATCAATTTCTCTCATTTAAGTATTTTCGCTAACCCTAAATCTTCTTTTTCATTTTACATCTAACCACTTCATGGGGAGGTAGAACTGCTATTCGATTCTACTCTTTGCAATTAAAAAGCCCACAAAAATGTGGGCTTTTCATTCCTAACGGTTAGATGTGATCAGCGAATTGCCAGTTCCTTGCTGTGCAAGGCTTTCAAGGCGATATTAAATCACCCTAAGGAGCCTTTGATATTAAGGCGTATACATAGCTCGCAGATAAAATAATACGTTATGGAAAATGTTTGATTTACATCATAAAATTGACAATCCAAAACTGATAATTAAAAGGTTTACTATGAAATACAATGATGTTTTAGCGGCTTTAGACAAAAATAGTGATGGTTCTTTTTCTGCCGTTGAATATGACCATGATTCAAAATATTTTAGTTCTTATTCCGTATCTGTAAATAAAGAGGAAGAGGATCAGCAACTGATTGTTGTGTTATTTGACGGTAGGGCTTTATTCAGTTTCTGTGGTGATGAAGAGGTTTTTCTAAATAATGATGTACCTGACAGCATACATAACTTAAATTTCAAACCAAGTTCAGACTATCCTGACCTGTTCTGTGATTACACTTCTGAATATGTCGCCTACTGCTTATTTCCTGAATTGCCAGATCCTGAAAAATTTACAACAACGAAAGAGGAAGTCGATTTTGCTAATCGTCTCAATCAATTAATGAACAAAGTAACTAGCTAAATATACCGTTATTCATTAAATCCTATGACCAATATCTAATGTGGTAAAAAGAAAAACCGCCAATTAAGGCGGTTTTTTGTTTCCTAACGGTTAGGTGTGGTCAATGCGTGGTCAGCGAATTGCCAGTTCCTTGCTGTGCAAGGCTTTCAGGTCGATATATAAGCCCCTTGCGGGGCTTTGGACAACATAGGAAACAATTGGCTTTATATTTTAGTCATGACATAACTTCATCAGCCTCTCAGCTTCTTCTATTGCTGAATCAAACTCACCAAATTTCCCTACCGGCCCTGGATACTCTCTAATCTCATAGAAAACCTCTTTTTCACAATCATATTTTCTAGCAAATTGTTCTAGCTCAAAATACCCACTTTCAGATTTTACAACATCAATAAAGCATTTTTCACTTATTGAATATATTGTTTTATGGGCTCATACAAATCAGCAACAGAAACGGAAACCTCATGCAAAATACATTTATTGAATATATATCTACGTCCATCAGGTGAATGGCCAATGAATCCTTCGCCATGACTCCCTGCTCTGTTAAAACAACTCAATTCAGTTTGCGACAGAACCTGCTGACCTCTTATTTGAAAATCCCATTAAAAAAGAAGTAGATAGTTAGTTTTTACTATTGCATTGTGTATCCATTGAAAACTAAGGGGGGAGGGTTAAAATGACAAGCATCAATATAAAGCAAAAATAGAGACAGCATTACTAAAATCAATAGAGTTACAAAAAGCATTATCAGACTTGAATAGCGAAGTATGTAATGAAATGGGTAGTAAAGAACGGGATAACTTAAGTTACACAGAGGAAGAACTACTATCTGAAATGATAAGGCCGCAGATTACAGAATCCGTGAATTTGCGAGGTCAAATGATGGTGCTGAGCAATATATAACCGCTAAAATGAGAGGTGGTACAGTCACCACCTCTTTACTTGATGGAGTGCTAGATATGGCATCACCCGAGCTTACGGAAAAATTGATACTTTTAGTTAAATTGGCTGGCCCAACTCGAAAAGCTTAAAGCTTAATAAAAAGTTTAAAAGGGGTTTCTCCGACTCACTCCGCTATCCAAAAAGCAACCAGAGGCACGACAACGGATTATATTGTAGGTTGCTATATAGAGGATTTAGAGAGGGTTTTAGCATTAAAAAAGACACTAACTGACGCAAAATGACGATATAAAATTTGTGTCTAGTGTTTCTTGTTTCTGTGTTCTGTGTCTTTTCATATTGCCGCTGTCATATAGGACTTATCTTTTAAATTCCCTTAATAAGATTTATCTTGCGACTTTTGTAACATAAGTTCTTCGTATGTAAATTGCAAATGATAATCATTATCATTTAGATATTTTTCATTTATACTCGCCAGCATCTTTTCTTATCAATGAGGATACTCTAGTGTTGTCACGTTCTATTAAATTGTTTTCATTATCATTTATTGCACTTTCCATTCAATCTCATGTCTATGCGCAAAGCGAAAACATGCCGTTAACTGCCGAGCAATCAAAGCAAGAGATAACGGATCCAGCACCAAATAAAGTGCTTGGAGCGCCAAAGGTTGATCCAATTGAAGTCATAAAAGTAACAGGCAGATCTTACCCACGAGAGCTAAAGCTAACCCCTCCTGGAACCGCTATTATCACCATGAAGGAGATTGAGGAGCAGCAGTCAACTCAATTTGCAGAGCTGGTCGACGAACTTCCCGGCATTAACATTGACGGGGGCACACGCGTTGGCGGCGAGCGAATTAATATCTGGGGTTTTGGCGATGAAGAAGATCTCAATCTGTATTTAGATAACGCACCGCAGGGCTTTGAGCAATATCGCTACGGCTCATTCTTTATTGATCCAGACCTTATTAAACAAGTTCAGGTCATAAAAGGCGCTCACGATGTACGTTCAGGTAATGGCGGATTCGGTGGCTCAATGTATGTGACCAGCAAGAGTGCTGAAGACTTTTTAAAACCAGGTGAGCACTTTGGCGCGCGAGTTAAAGCAGGATATAGCGACAATGATGACGAAAAACGCAGTTTAATTAGTTTATATGGTCAGGTTAACCGCCACCTTTCAGCAATTGTGAACTACACCTACCGTGATGCAAACGATACCACTTTAGGCAATGGTGTTTGGGGAGACAATATTGCCGATGAGGGGGAACCGCCAGAGTTTGATAGCGGTAATGAAGCTAAGTTACGCTATTCGGGTTATCGTCAAAATAGTCTATTGGCGAAAATTGATTTTGATTACGGCGCTCACTTACTGTCATTGTCGATGATCGATTATAAAGACGAAGGTCAAAAGCCTTGGGCAAACCGTCGCGGCCAAATGCCAAAAATTAGCAATTATAACATTAAAAAATATGGTGGTTACGAAACCGCACTCTATGCAACTACTGCGGACAACACCTATCAAGACACCAATTACTCGTTAAATTATCGCTACACTCCAAGCAACGATTGGATTGATACCCAACTTGTTGTCTCCACCAGTGATAATCAGCGACATTGGGTCCGCCCCGATATTGCATGGGAAAAAATGTATGTATCAGTGGGTAACTTTGGACACGAGTCTTGGCTTGATTACAAACGTTCGTTTGTAGATATCAATAATACCAGCTGGTTTGGCGATAATAACCTTATTGTGGGACTGCAGTATTTGAGTTCAGACCGTGATTCCTTAGTCTATAACAAGACTTATGAAAACAAAGAAGCCAAAAACTTTGGCCTGTATACGCCTTATTACCAACCGAGCGGAAAACAGCAAACAACAAGCGCATATGCTGAGTTTAATTATCAAATAACTGATAATTTGTCAGTAAAACCGTCACTTAGATACGACCATATACGTAGCGAAGGCAAAGGCAATTTAGCATCAGATTATAACGACTTGGCCGCAGGTCATGATTATAGTGCAGTTTCTCATTCAGGCTTGTCTCCTCGTTTAGGCATTAACTATCTGCTTAGTGAACAAACACAATTTAGTTTCGACTATGCCTATACCCTGCAAGCGCCTGTTATTGATGATATCTACACAGTGCAATACGCCAAAGCCAGCAAGGCAATCATGTCTAGTCGAGATCTTGAATTAGAACGTTTACATGCGTACAAACTTGGTGTCACTCAAGTCAATAACGATCTATTTGCCAATGATGATGTACTCTCTACTCAAATCACCTTGTATTACCACAAAGGTGAAAACGATATAGCAAAACGTTCTGGAGTGCATTCTGTAGAACAGGCACAGGGTTATAACACTAACCTTGGCGGTTACTACAATAAAGGTGCCGATTTAGTGATCAACTATCGTTACCACGATCTGTTTGCTGATTTAGATGCGTCTTATATTACCGGTAAACATAATGGCAGCTTAAAAGACTCAACAGGTGAAGACGAATATCTTGCCGACTTAGCGCCAACCAATATTGGCTTAAAGCTGGGTTATTACCTTACTAACGATTTGATGTTTGCTTGGCGCGGTAAATGGTACGACAGTAAATCTGAGGACCATATGCCTGCTGCAAGTAGTTTTAGAACTGATCAGCCAACGGATGCTTACTTTATTCAAGACTTCTATATTGCTTTCACTGGCGAGTCTGGTCCATTGAATAATTGGGAAGCTTATTTAACGGTGAAGAATATTACTAACCAGTATTACAAACCTTACATGGGCGATGGTGTTGCAGCTGCCGGCAGAGATGTCCGAGTCAGCGTTGCTTACAAGTTCTAACTTGTTTAGCTCTTGTTTCGCTCTTGTTTAAGAGCTCATTTGAGCTGCTAAGTTAACTCTTTAACTAATGGATAATGCGGTTAGCCAAAAAGCCATTTAAAAAGGCGCAGCGTTAAAAGCTGCACCTTTTTTCGAACGCTTAGCTTTAATTAGCTATATTTTACGCTGCACGCTCTGTTCCCAAAACTATTGCGATAAGTGATGGGTCTTTGCTGATAAACGCAATACCTGCCCGCCTCGCTCAGCGGCATCTTGTGTTTGCTGTAAACTTTCCAGTGATAGTTCACTAATCACTTGAATAGAATGGCTGATCTCATTTGCTACTGCGGTTTGCTGAGTCATGGCCCAAGCATTTTCATCGCTCATAAGATTCATCTTTTTAATGGACTCTCGTAGAGCTTCAAACGACTCATCGACCTGTCTTGCAAGATCTACAGATTGCTCTGCTTTTTGCTGACCAAACTCCATGGCTTTGGCGGCTAAAGTGGTATTTTGCCTAAACTTACTGATAATTGTCTCAATGTAAGCAGTTGATTCACTCGTTCGACTTGAAAGTTGACGCACTTCATCGGCAACAACGGTAAAACCGGTTCTGTCGCAAACTGAGATCTTGTTGCTATAATTTGAGAGCGCAGGATCTCTCAGATACAATTAGGCCGCTAAAGAATAAAATTGTTCCCATGGTGTCATCTTTTCAGTGGTGTTCATTTGCCCTTGCTTTATCATGGACCAGAGCTCCACTCCTGCGAGTGTTGATCCTGCACCTTCCCAGGACTTCCAACCCAAACATTGATGCATCTTTCCTTTCACTTTTCGATGGCTCTGCTCAACAATATTATTCAGATATTCTATGGCTAAAACCTCAATCATAAACAGCATGTAACCAGACAACCAAAGGCGAACATTAATGGTATCTAATGCCGCGGCATTCACCCCACTTTTATCAATGACGACCTTTTCAGGTAAACCATGCTGGTTGATGGCTTTATTGAAAAATGCCCGTGCAGCAGGCTCATCGCGGGTTTCACTCAAATAAAAATCAATAATCGCGCCGAATTTATCCACGGCACGATAATAGTAAACCCAACGACCTTTAACTTTCACATAGGTTTCATCCATTCGCCAGCAACCTGATACATAACGCTTTTTCTTTCTGAATGCTACTTCGAGTTGCGGCGCATATTTGATAACCCAACGGCTCAGTGTTGAGTGGTCAAAATGGATATTTCGCTCAGCAAATATCTCCTCTATTTCACGGTAACTGAGTTTATAAGCAAGGTAATATCGAAGGGCTTGCATGATGATATCTGTTGGGAAGTGGCGTCTCGAAAAGTTAAGTAGCATTGATAAAGTTGGTTAAGAGATCATCGCTCATGATAAACCAGCTCCTCAGTTTGCGACAGAACCGAGATTAGAGCGATCCTCTGATATTAGTGGTTTTAACATGACAAGTAATTTGGCGATTACTTGTCATTTTTTATCTGCTCTATTTATCCCTTAAATCGCAGTGGTTATTGTTAATAATATTTACGAACTAACGCTATTTTCACGTTGATAACTTTTATCAGCTTTTAGTTTGACGTAATCTTCACGTTTTAAAATATTGTTTTTATATTTTTATGTTTTTTTTACATTTTTACTTCCTTAAACCACAGTGGTTGTTAAATTGTAAGTGGATGGGGAGTTAGATCACAAAGTATATATTCTGATTGTTTAATCTGTTGCTGAATCTTATTTTCAAGGAACAGTTATATGAAAAAGCAAATTATTACTGCACTTTCTGTTTTTCTAGTCACACCTGCAATATCTGCAACATCAGTCGACATTGGTTATAAAGCTTATACTTCAGAGACTAAAGATGACAATGGTGGAGCTTATGAACAACCTTTTGTTAAGTTAACTCATTTTAATAAAGCTGACTGGGGGACGTTGTTAGCTTATATAAAGTTAGAGAATGTTGGCGAGGTTAAGGATGCGCAGGATGATAAAGATGGCAAATTAACAGTAAAATCATTAATTGTTGTCGATAAACAAATTGCTAAAACTAAATACAACTATTGGGCACAAAACTTTCTTTCGTCTAACCGTACCGTAATGGAAGATAATTTATATTTAGGTGTAACCACTAACCGAAAATATGGTGATCTGTTTATCAATGCTGGTGCAGGTTTAAATTACACCGCTGCCAGTTTTTCACCAACAGGCGCTCACTTTGATGGATTAAGTGGTTATGCGGCGGTAATTAATGCGAGTTACCCTTTTTCAGCACTAGGACTAAAGCACTCATTGGCGGTTAATTATGAAGGCCAGTTTGATCGAGATGAAGAGCATATGAGTACACTCGCTTATGACAGCTACGGTCATCAGATAATAACCACACTTAAGACAAGTATAAGCCAGTCATTTTATACAAAATTACATCTAACACATTTCGATAGCTGGGGAGCTGCACCTAATGATGGCATCGAGTATGGCGTATCAGTTGGCTTTACCTTCTAGTTTAGATTAACTCAATAGGAATAAAATCGTGATTAAGAAAACAATAATTGCAAGTGCTATCTTGGCACTGACAGTGGGCTGTACTGTACAAGATTCAGGAAAAACCGTAACCAGTGAAGGTGCAGCGTTTGGTAAGCATGGCGAAATAAAAGTGCAAACCGCGACTAAATATGGTCAATTGATTGATATTAATATTTTAGAGCAAAAGGAGAATAAGGTATTAGCGGCTTCAGTTTATACTGAAATGAAAGACGCTATGATTAACCAAAATACCACTGAAGTTGATGCTATTAGTGGGGCAACTGTAACAAGTAACGCATTTAAAGAAGCTGTTGAGAGTTCTCTTGCTGCAGCCGGAGTCACTTTAATCGCTGGATTGGCTGCAAACAATGATAGTGCTAAAGATATTATTGATACTGAACAAGCATTCGACGTGGTTGTTATCGGCTCCGGTGGTGCGGGTTTAAGCGCTGCGATCACGGCAAAAAATGCAGGGGCTTCGGTTGTTATTATCGAAAAAATGCCAACTGTGGGTGGTAATAGCCTCATTACTGGTGGCCAGATGAATGTACCAGGTAACTGGGTCCAGAAATCAATGGGTATTGAAGATAACATCGATATCTTTGTAAAAGATACACTTAAGGGCGGAGATTACTTAGGCGATCCAGAAATGGTTCAGCTAATGGCGGAGCAAGCTTTACCTGCTGCAGAATGGTTACGTGATTACATTAAAGTTGATTTCTATTCAGACCAGCTTTTCCAATTTGGTGGACATAGTGTGAAACGCGGCTTGATCCCTAGAAACCACACAGGCGCTGAATGGATCAGTAAGTTCATGGCAAAAACGGATGAACTACAGATCCCTATTCATACTCGTACCACTGCGACAGCTTTAATTAAAGATCAAAATGGTCGCGTGATTGGTGTTGAAGCAGAAAAAAATGGCCAGAAGATTACTTATATTGCTGACCGCGGCGTAATTATGGCGACGGGTGGCTTTGGCGCTAACGTTGCAATGCGAACTAAGTATGCTCCTGAGTTAGATAGCCGTTACGGCACGACTAACGCTCGTGGCATCATGGGGGACGGTATTGTGATGGCTGAGAAACTAAATGCCAAGACGCATAATATGGAATCAATCCAGACTTACCCTATCTGTCATACCGACACGGGGGTGATCTCTCTTATTGCTGATTCTCGTTTCTTTGGCGCTATCCTTGTAAATAAAGAAGGTAGTCGTTTCGTTGAAGAGCTTGAGCGTCGTGATGTTATCAGCCGTGCAATTTTGGCACAAACTAACCAACAGGCTTATGTGTTGTGGGGGAGTGAAATTGAAGAAATTGCTGATACTGTAACAGTACATAAGAATGAGTTCGAGGAACTAAACCGCAAAGGCATGATGTTCAAAGCTGACTCAGTTGAAGAACTGGCAAGTAAGTTTGGTGTTGATAAAAAGGCATTAATGGCTCAAGTAAATCGTGTTAATCAGTTTGCGAAGGCGGGTAAAGATACAGAGTTCAATCACCGCGGTGGTATGAAGCCACTACTAAAAGCACCTTTTTATATGTTAGTGGCTAAACCATCTGTTCACCATACTATGGGTGGCTTGATGACTGACACGAAAACTCGCGTATTGGATACACAAGGTAAAGTTATCGACGGTTTATATGCCGCAGGTGAAGTGACTGGTATGACTCATGGCTCTAACCGCCTAGGTGGTAATGCGATTACCGATATCACAGTATTTGGCCGCATCGCAGGTAAAGAAGCTGCAGCGGCGCTATAAAAATTAGTGTTAGTAAAATAATCAATGCCGTTCACTTTCGTGAATGGCATTTTTTACTATTAGAAAGTTACGTAATCGTATAGCTCACCACGAACCTATTTTTAACCAAACAACTTTACCTGATGTATATCCGTTAATCGCCTCTACTGTTGCCATGCGATATTACTTATCTTATAAACTCAGTTACCGTGAAATTGAGGAGATATTTGCTGAGCGAAATATCTATTTTGACCACTCAACACTGAGCCGTTGGGTTATCAAATATGCGCCGCAACTCGAAGCTGTATTCAGAATGAAAAAGCGTCATGTATCAGGTTCCTGGCGAATGGATGAAACGTACGTAAAAGTTAAAGGTCGTTGGGTTTACTATTATCGTGCCGTGGATAAATTCGGCGCGATTATTGATTTCTATTTGAGTGAAACCCGCGATGAGCTTGCTGCACGGGCTTTTTGCAATAAAGCCATCAACCAGCATGGTTTACCTGAAAAAGTCATCTGTGCGTTCATATTAAAGTTTGATACATCATAATAAAGTCTGATCATTTCTAATATAGTTTGATATTTTTTGCAGGCAGAAACGGAGTAGGAGTAACGCATTTCTGCCCCAAAGCTTGCTAAAATAAAAACTTATGCTCATGGTTCTTATCTAGAGTAGCCCTTAAGAAAGTAATCTGTTGTTGCTTGTTATTACAAGAGTCAGCTTTACTCCCCCCAACAGTCAGTCCTTACCATTGAACGTGATTATAAATAAGATAGCGCTCCGTATTTAGTCGTAGATAAAGTAAATGGAGCAGTTGAATTCTTCTTGAAGAATCAGAGAGGACTTAGATACGCATTCTTATCTTTCCAACATTGGATAGGTGAAGAATAATAAGTGTGCGAGGTTAAATAAGAAGTGCACAAGTACAGCAGCCCATAGGCGACCGGTTAAATGAAAAATAAGCCCATATCCAATACCTGCTAACCCTGCAAATATTACTAATAATGTGCCTCCAGCAAAGTGAGCTAGACCGAATAGGCAACTGGCAACAGCAAGCCCAAAAATCCAGCCAAAACGCTGACTAACTCCTTGTTGAACAATCCCTCTAAAGAATGCTTCTTCTGCAACACAAGTAAAAAGCAAATTGTTTAGCATAAATAGCCACAACCAACTAGGGACCGATAATTCAGGTTTTAGTGCGCCGAGTATGGCTGCGATGGGTAATAAGACAAATAATGGAATAATCGTGGCGATGATGGCCCGTGTATTCATTTTTTTGCTTGTACCTAGTAAGGCAGGATAGGCGAGTAACAGTCCAAAAAATGCAAGTGGTTTATCAAGATTTAAGTACATAGTGAAGGAAGTGCTATGGCTACTGGCGTAAACATTATCCAGTACTTTTAGGTTATCAAATCCAGGTATAAAGTGAAGGAATAATGCCAAAGACCAGAGCATTACAAAAGTTAAGCCGGCATAACGTAACCAACCTGTCTGTTTTTGAGTTTGATAAGCAATAGCAAAGCCTATCAATACACTGGTAAAACCTACAATTGATAACCTTTGTTGAGATAAGGCACTGATTAGAGCTATAGCAACAAATATAACAGTTGCTTTAGACTTATGGTAAAAAGCAGTAACGACAGCAATAGCTAGCGCCCCCCAAATCCATATGGCTGGATCAATTGACATATAATATCCTGATTTACATTAGACATAGTTAATTTAACTTTAAGGGATAATAATTGATTGTCTCTTGTAACACTAGCCTGTGATCACCCTAAAACGTTTTTGCCCCAAAACGTGTTTCGCTGCTCAAGAGGCAAATTTGCCGAACAAAGCTTGGCTTTAGAAAAGCGAATGTGAAAGGGGTTTACTGAATAGAAAATTTTTGCCTACACCCTCCTTTGCTTTTATCGAAGTTAAAATCAGCTCAAAACGCTTCGATAAATTAGAGGGTAAAATATAAGTATTTATATTTCAAATACTTAATCTTTTAGTGTGGACTTACAATGGACTCGATAAACGTTCTTGTTCAACTTTGCGGAGTGACCAACCAGAAAACCAAAGGAGAATGAGAGATTAGTTGATTTACATTAATAGGTTACAGTGATTCGTTAAACCGATTTGGAGTTAGTTAGACGTGATATATAATGTAATTATCCCCATAAACCATAAGCGAACTTACTCTCGCCATGAAATAACCTCCGCAGTAACACGTATAATTTAGAAATGCAATTTCATTCAAAAAAGCTAATGGACTACATGTATTATACAAGTGCCTTTTTACCACCCCAAAGTCAACCTAATTTATATATACGGTATTTATGAATCATTATAGGATGCAGGTCGTCGCTAGTGAGTAATATTTATAGTTAGCTATATTACTTAACACTTCGATTGAAATTAACCGTCTTTAATGTACGTAGTCGCTTTAATACAATTAAGTCTCTATGTCCTCTGTCGATGTATACAATAATGGTAAATAATGATGAATAATTTAAAAAAGACACTGCTCGCAACTACACTCCTTTCTGTATGTGGTATCGCAAATGCTGTAGTTACAACGGGTCAATTGAGTTTTAACTTCAGTGGTGTTATTCCCGCGGCGCCGGTGGTGACTGGAACCTTAGAATTTGAAACGGTAACAGGCGCCCCATATGTACCAACAGCAATAGTACTAGAAACCGTCAGCACTGATGCAGGCTTTACATTACGCTCTAATACGGCAGAAAACTTTCGCTTAACAACATCGGCAACGAGCTTTTCAGCAACAGCAGTTACAGCTCAATTGTTAAGTTCAGTTGTTGCCGGTAGTGGTATCAAGGCGGGTGTAACAGCGCCAACATTAGGTATTACCATCAACGGAATGACACTTACTGCAACAGCGCAAGCTATTGGTACCCCTGTCGCTTCATCGACATCACATAATGTGGCAATGACGGCTGAAATTCAAGTGCCGACAGCCGCCGTAAATACAGCAGGTGGTAACGTTACCGCTAACGCCGCAGTTGTATTTGCTGTCGATATTAATGCGTAAATAATATATGTACGCGGCAATGACTGTCGTTGCCGCACTTTTGGAAATATATGATGAGAATAATATTCTTTCTTATGTCATTACTGGCTAGCAGTATGGCTCACGCTATTAATGTCGATAAAATGGTCCTCGTTGCCTCTGATGGACAGATTGATCATATTACTGTAATGAACCCAGATACCTTCCCGGTCTTTGTGCGTGTAGAGCTCTCTGAATTATTGAGTTCAGGTGAGGAGCAAGTATTTAATGAGCAAGATTTTAAACATTGGCCTGTATTTGTTGATAATGATGAATTAATTATTGATCCTAATTCAAGAATAAAAATATCCATCAATAATCTCACTCACATGCTCGGCAACATTCAAGATAAAGACCGCATTATTGGCATTAGCTTTATACCTGAATCTTATCAAGCCAATAATCAATCTACCAAAGCTTCATTAAATATATTGATGGGCTTTAAAGCATGGTATGTGATGCCACATGGCAAAGATATAGTCAGCGGTCATGCGGATGTAATTAAAAATAAAAAAGGCAACAATCAATATCAACTGATTAATAAAACAGACACAGTGCTCAAGTTTGAAGTTAATGCTTGTAACGTCATGAATGAAATTGACTTAACAAAATGTACCGACTCTATTATGGTATTAGCGGGTAAAACAAAAGCACTAGACTTAAGCGTAGTTACGACAGCAGGTGATATCAATATCAGTATAGCTGATTTTAAAAACAGATTAACGCTTAATAAAATAATCCCTATTAACTAATTTCACCTCAGCTATTTATTTTAGTTGATAGAATAGTTGGGTTAATAAATCACTGCACTGGTAGTTATTAGTTATTTTGTCACGCAATCGATACTTATTCATGCGGACTAATAATTGCTGCCAGCATAATCATCAAATACATTTTAGGCTATTGACTGTGAATAAAAAAATATTACTCATTTTAGTGGTTATGAGTCAATCTTCATTTCCTCAAGCATTAGCAGGTAAAATAAATGGGAGTCCGCTAGCATTAAACAAGAGTGTAGTTTCAGCATTGACCGATAATAATAGATATACAAATATAAAATTAAGTAAACAGTTAAATACTCAATTAAACTCCATTAGCTTATTAACCACCTCCTCGAATAAAGTAGGCAATTATAATAGATTATTGGCCTTTAAACCGCGCATCATTAACGTCATTATCGTCGGCAGTGAAGAGACCATTAAGCCGTTAACGATTGATGCCGAAGTGTCGTTTTATGCAGCCGTAATTAATGATACTCAAACAGTATACAATCACTTTATTCATGCTGGATTATCACCAGAGGGTGCGCAGCGTATTGCAGATGAATTGCACGTGGGCGTCACGCACAGCGAGAGCTGCATGGGTGAACGCAGTGAGTGTAAACTGCCCAATGACCAATTACGATTTGTTAATGACTATTATGGTAAAACCTTGCGCGTATTTATTCCAACGTCATTGTTTACTCAGCAAAGTTACGAACCACGTTTTTTAAACAGTAATGCCACTAATCAAATCGTGTCGAATATCTATGCCAACTATGATAATTCTTTTACTGAAAGTTATTTTGCTAACCTCAATAACTATATTGGTATTGGTCGCGGTTATGCTCGCGTGGATGCCAGAATCAATCAATATGAGCCAAAACTCACCCGAGCTGAATATATTTATGATTTCGACCGCTATACCGCAACGATTGGATTATCTGAGAGCCTAGACTCACAATCGCTTGCTAGCCAAAGTAGTTTGTTGTCTGGCGGCGAATTTACGGGGGTAAGCCTGGCTAAAACCAATAACTTACTGGTCAACACTCAGCGTGAGCAACAGATTATCTTTTATAGCCCATCATCAGGGTTACTGGAAGTATTGCGCAATGGAGAGGTGCTTTATCAGCAGTTTGTCAATGCTGGCCGTGGACAAATTAATTATGCTGTATTGCCCGTAGGCAGTTACAACGTTGATGTGGTCATTAAAGATAATGATACCGTGGTTTATAACAGTAAAGAGTTTATTTATAACCTCAATTTGAAAAACAGTCAGGCATTCTCACCCTATGCCCGTGTGGGGTCATTCTCTCAGAATGAGTCAAACTTCACCTTATTCGAGGCCGGTGCCAGCTGGCCTATCACTAATCATATTAATATGATTGCCAATGGCTATCTGCTCGATAACCGTGCTGGCTATTCATTAGGCGCCAATTACCAATATGAAAACTTTAGTTCTCGGCTGAAGTTCTCAATGACAGATAACGCCTATCAAACTGAGTTTGATGTGAACTACGGTTATCTGAATTTCAGGCTCACCGATAATCGTGGTTTTAATGACACGACGACAGATAATAATCAGGTCAATGAGGCTATTGGCTTACGAGATGGACTTATGGGCAATTTATCGTTGAACTACCCCATTTCATCGACATTGTCGATTTATGGTAATGGCTTTTACTCCACCTCGCCATTACAAGATAACGCTGTTTACAGTGGCTCTATTGGCCTAAATTACCAGCATAGCTCCGCCATTTCTGGCAGTGTCAGTTATGAAGCAAGTAATAATAATAATCAATTTGCAATCAATATCAGTATTCCATTTACCAGCTTCTTAAATAGTAATACTTCAGTGCGTGTATCTAAGCACAATGATATTCAAACATCACTGAACTATAACGATAAAATCAATGACAATTTGGCCCTCAGTATGTCCAGCTCTGCGCGTTATATTGATAGCAGCGAGCATCATCTTAATAAAACATTCACCGCCGCACTCACCAATAATACCGATTATTATTCTGGCTCTGTGCGTTATAACACCTATGACGGTCAATCGGGTTATGGTGTGAACTTTAGTACCACCCAATTTATTAATTCACGCGGGTTATTTTACAGCAACAATCAATACAGTAAGTCAGCTATCTATATCGATAATCGCTTAAATAAGGTTGGGGATATTGGCAATATCAATTTATACAATGTCGAGCAGCAATATTACTCACAACATGATATTGACACTGATAAGATGATTTATCTCGATGGCTATGACCAATATAAAGTGAAGTACCAATTCGATAAACCTAACCAATATTTCATGGGGGCATCACTCGACGAGCAGGCTACCGTCGATTTATTACCCGGAAAAGTGATGATAATTGATGTAGATATTACCTCATCGAGCCAATTAACAGTCATAGCCCCAACCTACAAAGGGAGCATGCAATGTCGCGGTGAGGCGTGTTTAAGCACATCAGAAATTAAAACGGGTGTATATAAAATGACGGTAAAACCCAACATGCCATTTGATGTCATCATCGGCGAGCAACGTTGCTGGCAAGGCGCACTGAAAGTTGATACTAATCGTGCTGTTATCTGTGGAGGTCAATCATGAACATACGGATATTATTAGGGTTGATGATATTTTTTCCTGTGGCGGCAACAGCCAAGATGAGTATTAGTGACACAATCACACTGAACGTCACAATCCCTAATGCGGCACCCTCTATCACCCTCTTAAACAGTGAAATCACAGATAATAATTACCGAAAACTTAAATGGATGCAGGACTCTAGTGATGGGGTGGGACAAGTTGGGAAATTTGACCCGATATTTTATCAAATACGTACCACATCACCAACGGCAGTCTCAAATTATACCTTTCATGTCAGCAATAAATACTTAAATTGCGTCAGTAATTCATCAGAAAATATTGTCGACAGTCTCCAATTATCAATTGGAGACGTGAACGAAGCCAGCGGAAAGCTGATGTTGAGCGGGGATTATTGGCACCAAGTCACCATACCTGATGGTACCACACACCATATTTCAGAAGTCATGCTGAAAATCAATTTTCCGTGGATGAATATGGTAGACCAAAGACAGCACTGGGATTGCTTTGGCAATATCGTACTACTAGTCGCATCAGAATTATAATTATTAAGTGAATAACATGAAAACACTCCACGTCATTATATTATTTATAAGTATTATATTCAGTCATAGTACGTACGCTTTACCCACTCCCATCACATACAATATCAGTATTGATTATGACCCTATCACCAATCGACTCGAAAATGGCAGGATTAGTGGGGGACAGGGTGAACTCTTTTTACATCATGCTAACGGGCTCATTGTCGTTAAAAATAAAAAAGAAGCTTATAACGGTGTTTACCCGCATAGCTCTGATTCTGGTAATCAACAATTATATTTGGGAAGAAATTATTCTAATTTTGATCTAACGTTAACAGGTGTAGATAATAATCATGTTAGGATTAATAATAGCTTATTCAGTTCATTAATGAGATTTAATTTACTGAATACTAACAATGGCGGATGGTTTGTTGGGGGTGATATTGATTGCACTTATGTTGAACGTCAAGAGTCAGGGTTTATCTCATTATATTTAGCTAGAATTCGCAATACCATAGGCAGTAATTGTCGTCATGCCCAAACGAGACACCTTTCCTTTGTAGACAACAGTATACCGTTTAATGATTCTGGTGAAATGAACTTTTCATTTGATTATGATGATGCCTTATTAACGTTCTTAGCACGCCCGACAACAATATCAGGTGATTATATTGGTAGTGTTATGTTTAACGGTGAAAGTATTAAATCAAGGGTGCAGTCAGATAATATATATCGAGAACAATACACTTTTAATTTTAAAATTACCAAAAAGCGCTCTTTGTTAAACTTCTCATTTCCAAATTCAGCGACCAAAACGGCTAACTTTACTCATCAAAATACCTCGCAAGGCCATATAGGACAAGCTAGATTAAACGTCGACATTAATGGTGCCTTTGATTTAGGGGATAAACTTAACTTAACCCTAACATCTACCAATGGCGAAACCAATCAACTGCGAATGAAACATCAAACGACAAACAACTATATTAACTACTCGGCTAGATTTGTTGATCTCCAATTGGGTGACAGTGTTAATTTACAACATAATATTGCCACCTTAATCCGCATCACTAAACACGCTAATTTTTCAGGTTTATTGACTTTTAACTATCAGGCGCCTCAAGGCATTCCTACTGGTAATTATTCTGATACGGTAATTATTATAGCCGCATTCGATATAAGCACTGATTAATGGAGTATATGATGAACGACACTAATAATTATATTGAAATAAAAATGGCACTTAGTCAATTACAGTCTGATATTATCAACTGTATTATGGCGGGCCATTACGAAGAGTTCAAAATATTAGAATTTCTCTATCATAAAGAAATAACAGCATTAACCCACATTAACTATTTTCCCGCTGATAATCACAATTATATCACCGCTGACAATTTATTGTATATGCACCTTAAAACGGCCATTGCCAGTAGAAAAATCAAACCTTACATTCAACCTATTGTTGATAATAATAAACAAATAATAGGCGGTGAAGTCTTAGCTCGCTGGATGGGAAAGGACAATTTAATCAGTCCAAGTTATTTTATTCCATTGATGGAGGATATGGGACTATTGGTTGAAATGACGGCCAGTTTACTGGAGCAATTAATTGCAGCACCCTATCAATATCCGAAGAAAACGAGATTAAGTATTAACATAACTGAAGAAGTATTAATCGATGAGACAATATTATGTTATATTAACGTACTATCAGCCTCATTCATCATCATCTTAGAGATAACTGAAACCAGTAATTTCAGCTATTCAACAGAAATAATTAATATTATGCATAAGCTACAATTGCAAGGGGTGAAATTTGCATTGGATGATTTTGGTATAGGGTATTCAACCCTCGCCAGTTTTAATCAATATCCCTTTGATATAATAAAAATAGACCGCTCTTTTATCGAAAATATTGTCACTAGCCGTAAGCTACAATTGACTGTGCTCAATATCGCCCAACTTTGCCAACTTTTTAATATTATAGCTGTAGCAGAAGGCGTTGAAACACAAGCGCAAGAAGATTATTTACGATCCATTAATATTAATCATTATCAAGGTTATCTGTACAGCCTTCCACGCCATTTTGAAGAATATTTATTAATGATATCGACAATGAACAATGAACAATCAACTGCCAATGCCGATATAATTCATGCCCCCTGAACGGCATCGTAATACTGTTGTTGTCATTACATTTAAGGCTATTTTATGTTGAAAAAGTGGATCATATGCTTATTATAACTTCTCTTATTACTGTGTCTGCAGCAATAGCTTACCCCCCCCTAACTCAACCCGATTTTTGGTATACTGGCATGGATATTGGTCATGTCAACGTTGATGACATCGTTAAGGAGTATGCATCAATTCAATGATTACCTATCAACAGATCTTGTGTATCAATATTTAGAAGCTTTGTTGCAATGCTCAACTTCTCTTGTCTTTGAACGTGATCAGGCTACTCGGTAGCTTTTGGGTATATTGAGAGTATATTTCACTCAGCGAAAACTTCCTCAATTTCACGGTAGTTGAGTTTATAAACGAGATAATAGCGAAGGGCTTGCATGATAATATGATGAATAATGTCGGTTTAAAAAGTTGACGTTCGTGTAGTGGATGCTAAAAATTAAGACCTGAACGTCATCAATTCTTTAATTGGTTTCGTCAATTTATCGACAGACTCATAGCTGATGGAAATGGTCCAAAATAATGCTTATCAAAGTAATTGAACTTTTTTCATATTAACTCCGTAAAAATCATTAGAACAGTAACATCTTAGTACAAATCAACCAACTGTCGCAATGTGACCCACGTAATCTATCTTTATTAATATGAGAGTTTCATTCTGTTTTGTTGGCGACTACTTAATCGACGGTGTGAAGGCGGTTTCATGATATTGGCGTAGATACTAAGATTCTTACCCGAACAGCTAACCATTTTAATAGGCACAATATTAAAAAAACCGCCAATTAAGGCGGTTTTTTTAATTCCTAACGGTTAGGTGTGGTCAATGCGTGGTCAGCGAATTGCCAGCTCCTTGCTGTGCAAGGCTTTCAGGTCGATATTAAATCACCCTAAGGTACCTTATCGCATACTTAATCTGGCGTAAAAAAGTTAAAGATCATCCATGCGAATCGAGCTGTGTACCAAACGTTGCTGTTGAATTTTTTCGACGCGAACTAAATCATTAAGTACCCCAGCAATCTCATTTGACGAAGAATGTTCGGCGGTTTTTTGCAACAGATCGATTAATCGATTATCCAAATCTAAGTGAAGCTCTAAAATATCCTCTTCAGACATATTTGCAGTCAGGGTAACCTCATTACACCGTCTAATAAAATCTTCAAACGTGATGTCTTTATACCAAGTATTTAAGACTTTTTTAGGTGCTTCATCAATATAGTTTTCTAACTGTTCTGCGACAGCATTTTGATGCTGTTTAAAATACACAAGCAACATTTTCACTCGAGAAGAATCTGCATCGTTAAGCAATCTTGCATACAACTGTGCCATTTCATGTCGACAAGTAGCAACATAACCTAATAGTTCATTGAGCTGTTGAAATCGCATTGCTTTCTCTCCAAAATATATTGGTTACACCCGTAAGTACGAATTATTATGCCGTCAAAAAAGATGAGAATATTTGAACAACTTCAAATTTTGAGGTTTTCCGGCATCCAACACTAATCTTTATCAAGAAAGTTGCTAAGCCGTCACATAAACCACCATCAGAAGAGCTAAAAGCAGATTCAGGTTTCGAGATAGGCTATACCTTGGCAAAAAAGAAGGTATCGACTCATTCTACAAACACAACTGAGCTAATGTCGCTTAATCTTTTAACATTATTTGGATTTATTGGGAGTTTAAAACTAGTAGGAAGATTGGAGCGACATATCGGGTTCGAACCGATGACCTATACCTTGGCAAGGTATCGCTCTACCAACTGAGCTAATGTCGCGTAAATCTTTTTACTTATCGAACTTGGTATTTCAATAAGTTTAAATTGGAGCGACATATCGGGTTCGAACCGATGACCTATACCTTGGCAAGGTATCGCTCTACCAACTGAGCTAATGTCGCGTAATCTTTTAAATTGGAGCGACATATCGGGTTCGAACCGATGACCTATACCTTGGCAAGGTATCGCTCTACCAACTGAGCTAATGTCGCGTAATCTTTTAAATTGGAGCGACATATCGGGTTCGAACCGATGACCTATACCTTGGCAAGGTATCGCTCTACCAACTGAGCTAATGTCGCGTAATCTTTTAATTTGGAGCGACCAGTCTTTTGTAAAGAGTGGTTCGAACCGTCTCTTGCTTCGAGAAGTCTATACCTTGGAAAAAAAAGATATCAACTTTTTCGAGTGAATCAACTGAGCGAATTTCGCTTTCAAACTTTAATTTGGAGCGACATATCGGGTTCGAACCGATGACCTATACCTTGGCAAGGTATCGCTCTACCAACTGAGCTAATGTCGCATAATCTTAACTGTCATCATTAACCAAAGGTATTGTATTTCACCTTTTGTCAACTGAGATAGTGTCGTAAATATTTACTATGAGAGAGGTAACTGCACGTCAAATTATTCTCTTATATCGACTCTTATCTGCTACAGCAGTAGAGTTGAGGCCGCATTATATGAGAATTTCATATTGCTGCAACCCCTTCTTGAAAATAAAATGACTGATTGGTCAAATTTTAAATACTTTTGCTCGATAATACTGCAATTCAGCGATAGATTCCTGAATATCGATCAATGCTTTGTGGGTGCCTAGCTTGGTAAAGCCATTCATCACCTCTGGTTCCCAGCGACGAACAAGCTCTTTTACTGTACTGACGTCAATATTTCGGTAATGGAAGTAATCTTCCAGTTCCGGCATATATAATGTCATGAAACGACGATCTTGACCTACACTGTTGCCACACATAGGAGAATCACCCGCAGTGACATGCTTCGAAAGAAACTCAATAGTCATTGCAACAGCTTGCTCTTCGGTAAATTGGCTCAAGCGAACTCTATCAACTAACCCAGATTCACCGTGGTGCTTTTTATTCCAATCATCCATCTTTGCGAGTTGCTCATCAGATTGATGTATAGCAATGACAGGTCCTTCTGCGACTATGTTTAGTTCTTTGTCTGTCACTATTGTTGCAATCTCAATGATTCTATCAATGTCAGGCTCAAGTCCTGTCATCTCCAAATCGACCCAAATGAGATTGTTTGCATCTGCAGCCATAAATCTGCCTTTTTCCCTGTTTGCCTAAATTCAGGCTTTTTTGTTTAAGACCGTGTATCATACTGCTTTTTTAAGCGACACAAAATAACCTTATTTAACGATGACAAAACTGTGAGTAAAAAGAAACCCCTAAGTCAAGGTCAGCGACGCCGTATGCGAGCCAATCAAGAAAAAAGACTGCAACGGCAAGATTCAGGTAATAGTAGCCCTGATTTACAGGATAGTTCACTTGGGCCAGAACAGCTCGGAACTGTTATATCCCGTTTTGGTCAACATGCCGATATAGAGACTATATCTGGTCAGGTTGTACGCTGCAATATGCGCCGAAATATCCAAAGTCTAGTCACTGGCGATAAAGTTATTGCTAGGCTGTCTCAGGATACTGAAACGGGAATAGCTGGGGTCGTAGAAGCCGTTCACCCCCGTCATTCCTCACTTTCTCGCCCTGATATGTATGACGGCATTAAGATCATTGCAGCCAATATTGACCAGATATTAATAGTATCTTCGATTGTACCCAGCTTCACAACTCAAATAATTGATCGCTATCTGGTCGCTGCTGAAGATACTGGAATTAATCCTGTAATTATTTTAAATAAAATCGATCTAATTTCATCTGAAGAACAAGATTCTATTGAAGCCGCCCTCCAACGATATCGTGATATTGGTTACCAAGTGTTGAAGGTTAGCAGTAAAACTGGCGAAGGTGTTGATGAGATAAAGGCACTACTCGATGAGAAAGTTAGCGTATTTGTCGGTCAATCGGGTGTAGGTAAATCTTCACTCATTAATTCTATGATGCCCGACGCAGAGCTTCTTATTGGTGATGTTTCCGAAAACTCAGGTCTAGGACAACATACAACAACGACTGCAAAACTGCTTCACTTTGCAAGTGGTGGAGATCTTATTGACTCACCAGGTGTTCGTGAATTTGCTTTATGGCACCTTCCAGCCGAGAGAGTAGGTTGGTGTTTTATTGAATTTAGAGATTATCTAGGCACATGTAAATTCAGAGATTGCAAACATAAAAACGATCCTGGGTGTGCCATCACCCAAGCCTTTAATGAAGGTCTGATTGCCGAAGATAGATATAACAATTATCACAAAATCATCGGTAGCTTGGATGAACAGCGTCATGCTCGACACTTTAGAGCTGACACAGAAGAATAAATAGCTTAATAGCGAAAAATGAAGGGAAGTAAAAATTGGATAAAGTAAAAATTGCGCTGCAATACATGATGCCCAAACGTTTAATCTCTCGTCTTGTGGGTAAGTTAGCGGCTGCGGAAATGGGTAGCGTAACGACAGTTGCAATAAAATGGTTTATTAAACAGTACAAAATCGATATGAGCGAAGCAGCTCAGAGCTCGCCTGAAGGATACCGTACCTTTAATGACTTTTTTACTCGAGCCTTAAAACCTGGTATACGCCCGATCTCAGAAAATAAAGAATATATTGTTCAACCAGTAGATGGTGCTATAAGTCAATGTGGATCAATAAATCATGGCCAAATATTTCAAGCTAAAGGTCATGAATATTCAGCACTTGCACTTTTAGGCGATCAAGCTGAAGACGCCAAACGGTTTGAGGAGGGTGACTTTGCCACTATTTATCTGGCGCCAAAAGATTACCACAGAATCCATATGCCTATTAAAGGCACGTTATCGAAGATGACCTATGTTCCTGGCGATCTGTTTTCCGTAAATCCGTTAACGGCCGAAAATGTGCCCGGTTTATTCGCCAGAAATGAACGCGTTGTCGCTATCTTTGAAACAAAGATAGGTCCAATGGCTATGGTACTCGTCGGCGCGACGATAGTTGCTAGCATAGAAACAATTTGGGCTGGCACAGTAACACCACCAAGTGGTAAAAAAGTATTTACTTGGGAATATCCAACTGAAGGCCCAGAAGCTCTGACTTTAGAGAAAGGGGCTGAGATGGGCAGGTTTAAGCTAGGAAGCACGGTTGTAATGCTCTTCGCTAAAGACGCTTTGGATGAGTTTGCTGATGGTGTGACTCCGAAGTCGATTACACGTATGGGTCAGCCATTCGCAAAAATCGAAGATTAATGTCTTCAACCGCAAATAATAAACAATCAGGATTATTAGAGTTACACATTGCAGTGTTGCTATTTGGTGGCACTGCACTCTTCTCAAAACTCATCCCTCTCAATGCATTAAACATAACGATATTACGCTGTGCTGTCGCAGCTCTTGTATTAGCCTTAATTGTTAAAGCTAGCAAAAGCAAATTACGACTACATTCATCAAAAGATTACTTTGTCGCTATCGGATTAGGTATTGTAGTCAGCTTGCACTGGGTGACTTATTTTTCCTCGATGCAATTGTCTTCAATTGCAATCGGAATGATAGCTTTCTTTACCTACCCCGTTATGACTGTTTTGGTAGAACCTATTTTCACCGGAAATAAAATAAAAAAAGGAGATGTTGTTAGTGGCTTAATTGTTCTTCTTGGAGTGATCCTTCTTATTCCTGAGGCCAATTTAGGTAATGATGTCACCTTAGGCATTGCGATGGGAGTTTTGTCCGCTGCATTTTTTACCGCTCGAAATCTACTGCATAAACGATATTTTTCAGCCTACTCAGGTTCCAAAGCCATGTTTTACCAAACTGGAGTAGCGGTACTGTTTCTTGCCCCTTGGAGCACTATCGATACAAGCCAGATAGAACTGAATGTTTGGTGGTTGGTACTCCTACTGGGCGTTATATTTACTGCGGCCCCCCATGCCTTATTTACAGCAGCCCTACGCCACCTAAGTGCTAAAACGGTCAGTTTAGTCTCCTGCCTTCAACCTTTTTACGGAGCGGTATTAGCGTTGATATTTCTTGGTGAAACCTTAGATATAAAAACCGTGATAGGCGGAGTACTGGTCGTTGTCACCGCTATATTCGAGACTCAACAGAGTCGAAAGCAACAAAAACGATAACTTCAACGAACCCAATCACCAGTGAGATATATGGTCTGATACTCGCAATTCTAAAGATTGGCATTCGGCACTGCGATTAAATTTATTGAAAATAAATTACCAAGGATATCAATCTTGCATTTTATTGGTAATATACCTCAGTCGCTCTCTCAACCAGCATCAGGCCATGTTTCAAACTATCCGCCCAATTTTACTTTTCATTTTTTTCATCTTTTCCGTTACCGCTAGCGTTGCGAATCCTTTAGATATAAATAAACGCTTAGGTTTAAACCAACCTCAAACCGAGCATCTGACTTTAGAAGATAAATTGGCCCATCTAGAACGCAGCACAAATGAACTTGCCGAAATAGAAAAAAACTATCTAGATTTAATCAGTAACTATCAAACCCACAAGCTGAATATCGAACATCAACTGCAATCAGCTCAAGCACCGTTAACTTGGTCAAAAAACCAAGGGCTAACTCAACAAGCTTCATTTGCTTATTTAAGGTTGTCAGAATTAAAAGAGATAGAAGCTGAGCTTAACTTAAAGATAACGGCTCTCATCAAAGAGCATAATCAACTTCCAAGTAAAATTACAACTGCAAGAAAAACCCTCTTAGCCCATAATAAAAATAAACCACAAGCGATAGGAAGCACTGAAGACAAGTTACTTACCGCACAAAGACAGCTCTATACTCAAAGCCTTTCGACACTCGAAGCTGAACTTGCGAGCAGCCAAAAGCGTATAAACCTCAATCAGCAACAGATGCAATTGGTAAGAAAACAGTTATCTCAGCAAGAGAGCTTAATTGAATCACTTAATGGAGAGATAGCACTCCAGCGCCAGCACAAAACAGACTCAACCATAGCCAAGAGCATTATTGAAACCTCTAACGAGCAAAATCCACTGACCCAAGAGCTGAGTCAGAAAAATCGTGATTATGTCGAAGAGTTGAAAAACGTAATCCAACGCACCAATGAAACGGTTAAACAACAAGAAAATGCTGAAAACCTCTATCAACAACAAGCTAAACAGTTGGCTAATATCCAACAACAAATCAGTTGGATTAAACTAAGCTCCGCCTTTGGTGAGCGTTTTTTACAAATACTGCAGTCACTCCCCTCTCCTCCGGATCAAGAGAAATTACAGACAAAAATTGCTCATAGCAGATTAATTAAATATCAATTAGAACAAGATCAAACATTAAATAACCAACAGCTTTTATCGACAGGATCATTTACTGAACTGCAAAATAAATTGCTTAACTCGCAACATGAACTTTTAATTCAATTGCTACAAGGATACGAACTATACCTCAGTGAACTTGCCGATCTTCGTGTTATATATGAGCAAGTTACCCAACAAAACCTTACCATTAAGAGCACTCTCAATGAACATCTGTTCTGGGTTCCTAATGCAAACTCAATCGGTAAATTATGGTTCACGGATATCATTCAGAGTACACAATGGATCATCAATCAAAAGCCATTGACTAAAGTCTCTGAATCTATAAGTGTACAAAGTGAACTCTGGTCATGGTGGCTTATCCTCTTAATTATCTGTTTGATAGCTCAAGATACCTTGACACCAAAGTTTGACAAAAGCATGGCTCAAGATGTCAGTCTGGTTGGTAATGTAACTCAAGACAGCTTCTTCTATACCTTAAGAGCACTCGTTAACACTTTCATGTACAGCACCATTATGCCTTCTCCGATCATACTCGCCGGGGTAATAATGTTAGAATCAGATCAGAATATCGTTTCAGCAATCGGTATGGGACTGCTCTCAATTGGCTTAGTGTATCTTTTATATCGTTTGACTTACTTACTAGCACTAAAAAATGGTTTATTAATTGGTCATTTCAAAGGTAATAAAGAGATGATTCGTGAGGGCCAACTTAAGCTGAAAAACTTTACTATTATTGCTATTCCCTTCTTCGGAATCATGGGATTTACTGAGGTAATAAATGATTCAGTGCTAAGGAATAGCATCGGGAGGGGGGCATTTATCTTCTTCAGCATCTTGCTGTTTATGTTTTATAAAGAGATTCTTTCACTGTCTAAGGTCGAACGTCATACCCACCAAGATGGTAAAAATAAGAAGCTACTACAGCGGCTTCTATGGGCCATTCTTTTGATCGTCCCACCTGTTTGTTCAGTGTTAGCATTTAGAGGCTATTACTACACGGCATTCCAGATGTTACTGCAGTTACAGATATCTTTATTACTCTCTCTCGGCTTTATGTTGCTTTACCAACTGACAAAACGTTGGATGTTAATTGAACGCCGACGCATAGCCTTTGATCGTGCTAAAACCCGCCGAGCCGAAATACTCACTCAACGGGAGAGAGGCGAAGAGACACAAAGCAATAATGATTCTTTGGACACCTACGAAGAGCCTCAGGTCGATTTAGAGACCATTTCTAGCCAATCCCTTGGCCTCATTCGTTCACTGCTCACTTTAGCCTTCCTGATGAGCCTGATTGGCTTATGGACCCAAACCCATACTGCATTGTTCTCATTACTCGATGGAGTCACCTTATGGACTAGTAATACGATGGTGAATGGGATCGAGCAACCCATACCTATCACACTAAAATCCTTACTGTTGAGCCTGATTATTGTTGGATTCTCACTCATGATAGCCACTAATTTGCCCGGTTTAATCGAGTTGACTATTCTACAAAGGTTAGATCTGACCCATGGTACTGGCTTTGCTATCACCACCGTCAGCCGTTATCTGGTGGTCTTTTTTGGTATTTTGAGCGGTTTCTCTACATTAGGTATGGAGTGGTCAAAACTGCAATGGCTTATCGCCGCACTTTCTCTGGGGCTAGGTTTTGGTCTACAGGAGATCTTTGCCAACTTTATTTCAGGCCTAATTATACTGTTTGAAAAACCGGTACGTATTGGTGACACCGTCACGATCAGGGATCTCACAGGTACAGTGAGTAAGATTCAAATTCGTGCCACTACCATTATCGATTGGGATAGAAAAGAGATCATTATTCCCAATAAAGCATTTATAACCGAACAACTGATTAATTGGTCTCTTTCTGATCCAATCACCCGAGTCATTGTCTATGTGTCAGTTGCACGGGATTCAGATCCGGTTCGTGTTGAATCAGTATTATATCAAGCAGTTAAAGAATGTGATGAGGCTTTAGCGATCCCAGAGCCCGAAGTGTGGTTTGCAGGATTTGGCAAACACACCCAAGATTACGAAGTCAGAGCTTACGCCAAAGATATGAATACTCGCTGGCCATTGCGCCATAAGTTACATAAAGAGATAAGCAAAAAATTACGTGAAAATAATCTTGAACTAGCCTTCCCACAACTGGAAGTTCATATTAACAGCACACAGAATAAAGATACTCAAGGACTCATTAGAACTTAATGATTATTTTTGCACACAGAGGAGCGAGTGGCTACGTCCCTGAAAACACTTTAGCCGCAATGAAAAAAGCCATTGAATTAGGTGCAAGAGCTATTGAGCTTGATATTCATAATGTTGAAGGTGAACTGTATGTTTATCACGATAGAAGATTGGATCATAAAAGCAGTGGGAAAGGATTAATTGATCAAGTTTCTAGAAAGTACTTAGACACTATTTCTGTTGAACAAGAGCCCATTCCAACTCTATGGGAAGTCATGTCTTACCTCAGTCAATACGACTGCATTGTTAATATAGAGCTAAAAGGCATGACGTGTTTATCTCCTTTTATAACACTTTATCCTCGTCTCTTAGAAAAACTTAATTTTAGCATTGAACAACTCCTAATCTCATCATTTCATCATGGATTTCTTCAACTATTTCGTCAGTCATTTCCGCAAGCATACATAGCCCCTTTAATCGAAGGCGTACAACTTAATAACACCTATACTGCATTATGCTTAAATGCTTACTCTATCCACCTAAGCATCAGTTTTATCAATCAAGAGCTTGTAGACGAGGTCCACGCAGAGGGATTCAAAGTATTTGTCTATACTGTCGATCATATTGATGATATTAAAATGTTATCAAACATGGGCGTCGATGGTATATTTACTAATTATCCTGATAGAGCATCCAAATTTCTAGAGGAGAGATATATTCTCACCTAAACTTTAATTAGGTAAAGTTAGATTTGGCGATTTTTCTGCGCCCAACTACCTATTAGCAAAAAAATCACGATCACAAACCATAACAGCCAAGGAGCAGGCAGATTAGCCATGTTCTTAGCAAGTAATGGGCTGACGGTCACGATCAGCAGGCCGTAACCAAATGCATTAACCATAACAAAAGTAAATGTACGCAATACAAAAGAACGACCGAGTAATTTACGTCTAAGGAAACGATTAACACCAGCCCCGAAGGCCACAAGAAAACAAGCTATAATTGCAGTAGCAATCTCATTCAACCAAGGATAGAGCAAACTACCAAGTTGATGAAATATTGAAATAATTTGTTGCATATTCAGGTCTATTAATAATAAATATAGCTAAGAATAAGCGGAGAAAGTATGAGACACAAGTTACTATTACTAACCAGTAAAAATGAACGTTACCGGGAGCTACTCGCATCTTGTCATCTTCCCGAGATCATTTTACTTGGTGATGAACCTAGTAGCATTTTAGAAGCCAATATTTGGCTGGCAGAACCAGCACTAGCTGCACCTTTGCTGCCTCATGCGAATAGTTTAACCTGGATGCAGTCGACAATGGCTGGGGTAGATGCCTTAGTCAAACCTCGTCAACGTAAAGATTATCAATTAACGAATGTTAGAGGCATTTTTGGTCCTCTTATGAGTGAATACTTGTTTGGCTATTTGCTTGCACATCAACGTGAACACTTAAAATATAAAAGCCAACAAGCAGAAAAACTTTGGCTTCCTGGTAACTTTAAAACCTTACAGGGACAAAACCTTCTACTTTTAGGCACTGGAAATATAGCAAAACATCTTGCCCAAACAGCTAAGCATTTTGGTATGAATGTCACAGGAATTAATCGTGAAGCCAAACCCACTAAAGGATTTGATAAGGTAGATACACTAGCCAATATCTCTCAGCACTTAACACAAGCTGATGCTGTAGCAAGTATCTTACCGAGTACCTCACGGACAAGAGGAGCACTCAATGCAAAACTCCTCTCCCAGATGAAGCCTGAAGCCATATTTTTTAACTTGGGACGAGGTGATGTACTCGATATTGACGCACTCTACATGCAGTTGGTTGAAAACAGCAATCAACATGCAATATTAGATGTCTTCAACCAAGAGCCTTTACCAAAAGAGCATCCTATATGGACACTAGAAAATGTAATCATTACGCCACATATCGCAGCTCCTAGTTTTCCTGAACAGGTCGTAGAAATATTTTCAAATAACTACCATAAGTTGCTACAGGGCGAACAGTTGTCACACGCAGTAAATTTTGCTCGAGGATATTGATAGCAAATGATTAGTCCCGTAAAATAGAAAAATCTCTTGCGATAATTTTTGGCTCATCACTTCAATCTGCATATTGTCTAGGATTCTCTCTAGTCACACTTCCTTAATAAAGCCAACATAACAATATATACCCAACTCTCTATGCCAATTGGTATAAGAGATAAGGGAAGCTTAGCCTCCCTTATCTCTACCGTCATATTCAGACATTAATTTTATAAAGTTTGTTTCTGACTTCGCTTAAGAAATTGCTGTACTAATGTTTTCTGAGAATTAATATTGGTAACTACAACATGATTTAATTCCACCATCTCATTACCTAAATTATTGGATGAAGTATTAAGTTTAGAGATATTCACCATGCTACGATTAACCTCGTTAGAGACACTTGACTGCTCCTCAACAGCACTCGCAATATGATGAGTCATATCTGAAATAGAGACTATCGCCTCTTTAATCGTTCTCAATGCATTACCGGCCTGGGCAGCTTGATCTACACACTGTGTGGCTGAATCCGCGCCTTGATGCATACTCTGTACAGCCTTTGCCGTTCCTTGTTGCAGCAGGTTAATCATATTCTGAATTTCAGTTGTTGAATCATGAGTTCGCTTAGCTAAGGCCCTAACTTCATCTGCCACAACTGCAAATCCGCGCCCCTGTTCACCAGCTCGTGCCGCTTCAATAGCTGCATTTAATGCGAGTAAGTTGGTTTGTTCTGCAATACTTTGAATCACATCAAGAACGGTACCTATACCTTTACTCTGCTCCTCTAAATCAGCAATAACCAGAGATGTTTCAGTTAGCTGCGTTGACATCAACTCTATTGATGCTATCGTTTGTGTCACAATAGCATCTCCCGCATTAGCCTCATCCGATGCTGATTGAGAGGAATTTGCTGCATCTGAACAATTTGAAGCCATATCACCTAACGTAGCTGTCATTTCCTGCATCGCAGTTGCAACTTGCTCTACCTCAAGGGTTAATGAGTCACTGTTACTCTTGACCTCTTCCCCTTTACTCACAGATTCAGTCGCTTTACATGCAGACTGCTCACAGGAGTCAAGAGCTCGACCCAACATAGCTTTCATTTCAGATGATTGCATTCTTAATGCTAACTCAATCTGAGCAACATCATCTGTATGGCCAGTATAGAGGTAAGACATCAGTGGGTTTGAATAAATAGCCTTACATTGGGCAATGATTGCCTTATACCGAGTTAGTAAGACGTTTAAACCTGTTATTAAAACAACAGCAGTTACAGCAAACAATCCCATACCAAGCATGCCTGATTGTATTGCAACATACAACATAGGCAAAAGAGCTATGACAGCAAGCGTTATAAGCTTATTTGGTAAACTCATTACTCGCTTTAATTTAGAGATGTTCCCTTTGTCATTTAATTCTTTATAAGCGGCTTCAGCACGAGTAATCTGCTCAGATGTAGGCTTGGTTCGTACCGATTGATACTCCACCACCCTTCCGCCTTCAGATATAGGAGTAACAAATGCATCCACCCAATAATGGTCACCGTTAGCACAGCGGTTTTTGACCATCCCTTTCCAAGGGTGTCCCGCCTTAATCGTTGTCCATAGATCACCAAATGCCGCTGGCGGCATATCCGGATGACGCACCATGTTATGGGGCTCACCGATCATTTGATCTAAGGAATAACCTGCAACATCACAAAATGAAGGATTTGCATATTTAATGATACTGCTAGTATCGGTTGTCGACAGTAATATCCAATCAGTAGGATAATCGTAGTTTTTTTGAGTGACAGGTAAATTTTGTCTCATGCCTTAACTCCACTAAAATAATGCTATTTTTCTTGATTTACCCACTAGAATAGCTGCTATCGAAGAAAAAAACGACAGTCAAAGTTAAATTGACACAAAAAATAACTTATAACGCTAACAAGTAGGTTTGGATTCAACTTTTCACTATGTAATAAATATAGCTCACACTTTTTAATAACGTGTCACTAGTTTTTTGTAGTGGATAATAACTAGCAGCTATTAGCATTGAGAACTATTTTCATTTATACTCGCGTTAATAAATATTCTAGGTACCAAGAAATGTATGTTTGCCTTTGCCATGCTGTAACTGATACTGAGATTAAACAAGCAGTCTGCTTGGGGGACAGTTCTTTAGCGGACGTAAAAAAGCGTTTAGGAGTTGGCGATCAATGTGGTAAATGTGTCAAAATGGCGACTCAAATCATCCAAAGACAACTGGATGTTGAACCAAACTATTATGAAGTTGCCTAAAGTAAATCAATGAAAATTTCTTGTCCTGACCTATATGGACATAGAAAATACCAAATGATGGACGGAACATTTATTGGTAGACACAAAAAAGCTGCCAAATGGCAGCTTTTTTGATTATATCAATCACTATTACTCAGCAGGTGCTGATGTTCCTTCACCAAGTTCAACACTATCTACACGTTGAAGCCCCCTTGGAAGCTTAGCACCACGTCTACCTCGTTCACCTCGATAATGCTCAAGATCACTTGGCTTAAGGGTCAGTTTACGCTTCCCAGCCCAGAGTGTTACACAGGTATCTTCAGGTATAACTTGCAGATGAATCAGCAGTTCCTCACGTGCCTTGGCACGCTCACCCGGAATGCCTATAATCTTATTCCCTTTACCTTTAGACAACTGTGGAAGAGCTTCTGTTGAAAATAACAGCATTCTTCCTTCGTTCGTTATCGCAAGAATTGACTCAGATTTGGATCTATCGACTAACTTCGGAGTAATAACTTTTGAATTAGCTGGTAATGTAAGTAATGCCTTACCCGCCTTGTTTCTGGAGATCATATCCTTATAAGAACCAACGAATCCGTATCCGGCATCTGAGGCAAGTAGATAAAATTTGTCTTCATCATCGAGTAGCACATGTTCCATGTGCTCACCAGGAGAAAGGTTAAATCGAGTAGTAATAGGTTCTCCCTGACTTCGTGCCGACGGTAGGGTGTGGGTTTCGGTGGCAAATGCTCGACCAGTCGAACCAATAAAGACACTTGTTTGGTTACTTCTGCCCATTGCTAAACAATGGAAGTTATCACCAGCCTTATAGGATAGAGCTGTAGCATCGATATCGTGCCCTTTAGCACAACGTACCCAGCCTTTCTCTGACAATACTACCGTAACGGCTTCCACGGGAGCTAACTCATGCTCAGTTAATGCTTTAGACTCACCACGTTCAATTAAGGGAGAACGTCGGTCATCACCATAAGTTTCACCGTCTTGTATCAACTCTTTTTTTATCAACGTCTTCATTCGTCTATCTGAGCTTAACAACAGCTGTAGCTTGTTACGCTCAATTTCAAGCTCTGACTGTTCGCTCTTAATCTTAAACTCTTCCAACTTAGCCAAATG